>CABRGJ010000101.1 GCA_902470405.1 uncultured Eggerthella sp. | reverse complement strand
AACGGTAAAGATGGCAAGCCAGCAAATGCTGAGAATCCTGGCGGCCATGTCCTCTGTATTTATGACGACCTGACGAAGCAGGCTGTTGCTTATCGTCAGATGTCTCTGACCCTTCGTCGTCCTCCTGGACGTGAGGCGTTCCCAGGCGATATCTTCTATCTGCATTCACGCCTTTTGGAGCGTGCCGTTAAGCTTTCCGATGAGAACGGTGCAGGCTCACTGACCGCGCTGCCGATCATCGAGACTCAGGCTGGCGACGTTTCGGCATACATTCCGACCAACGTGATCTCCATCACCGACGGTCAGATCTTCTTGCAGACCGACCTGTTCTTCCAGGGCCAGCGCCCAGCTATCAACGTTGGTATCTCGGTATCACGCGTTGGTGGTTCTGCGCAGGTCAAGTCTATGAAGTCAGTAGCAGGTACGCTGCGTCTTGACCTTGCGGCGTTCCGCGAGCTGCAGGCGTTCACCCAGTTCGGCTCCGATCTGGACAAGGCAACCCAGCAGCAGCTCACCCGTGGCGCAGCCATGACCGAGCTCTTGAAGCAGGGTCGTTTCATGCCGATGCCTGTTGAAGAGCAAGCGATCGCGATCTGGGCTGGCAATCAGGGCTTCCTCGATAGTCTGCCTGTTGAAAGCGTTGTTCGCTTCCGTACGGAAATGCTCGACTACCTGCGTATCAACTACGGTGAAGTGGTTGCCATGGTTCGTGATGAAGCTAAATTCACCGACGAATCTGAGGCCAAGCTCCGTGAAGCGATCGAAGCATTCAAGCTTCAATTCATCGCGTAAAGGAAGGCACTCATGGCAAACCTTCACGACATCGAAAGGCGCATCAACTCCGTCGAATCGACGAAGCAGATCACGCGTACCATGCAGATGGTCGCGGCAGCGAAGATCCGCCATTCTATGGAGCGTGTAGAGCACGCAACTCCTTATCGTAATGCGATGTATGAGCTGCTCTCTAACCTCTCGCTCCTTGGCGAGACCAATGCTGTGCTCACTAAGCCACATGATGAGATCAAGAATACGCTCATCATTGCGGTCACTTCCGACCGTGGTTTGGCTGGCGGCTTCAACTCAAGCGTTCTGCGTCGTGCTGATAAGATCATGAAGGAATGCAAGGCAGAGGGTAAGAACGTTACGGTCGCTGCGTGCGGCAAGAAGGCTATTGCCTACTTCAAATATCGCAACGCTGATACCGTTCTGGCTTTCAGGGATCTTTCGTCCGATCCTCGTGTCGAGGAGTCCGATACCCTGACCGACTACTGCATCGAAAAGTACACCGCGGGCGAGCTTGATGAAGTCTTCGTGCTTTACAATCACTCGAAGAACGCTGCGGAACAGCAGTTGGTCGAAGAGATCTTGCTGCCGATCAATCTGGCATCATTCAGGCCTGAAGGGGCTGTCTTCAACTACGGTGCTATCACCGAAACCGATCAAGACAACCCCGATCTTCAGGGCTCGTTCGAATACGAGCCTGACGAGACCGAGGTTCTGGATCAGCTGTTGCCAGAATACATGGCAGGTTATCTGTTTTATGTATTGATCGACTCGGCTGCAGCTGAACAGGCTGCTCGTCGTAATGCTATGAAGAATGCGACGGATAACGCCAATGAAATGATTGAAACGCTCAATCGTGTTTATAACCGTGTACGTCAAGGCGCAATCACCACAGAGCTCAACGAGATCGTTGGTGGCGCCGAAGCTTTGGAGGACTAATGGCTGAAGAAACAAATAATGCACCTGCAGCCAAGGGTGGTATCGGACATATCGTCCGTGTCGTCGGTCCTGTTGTTGATGTTGAATTCGCTCCGAGCGAGATGCCTGCGATCTATAACGCACTTCACATCGACGCCGACACCCCCATCGGTCACGTCAAATTGGTCCTGGAGGTTCAGATGCACCTTCCAGGCGATTTGGTCCGTGCAGTTGCAATGTCGTCTACTGACGGCTTGACACGCGGCCTTGAAGTTCAGGACACTGGCGCACCTATGATGATGCCTGTTGGTCCTGAAACCCTTGGTCGAATTTGGAACGTAGTGGGCGAGCCGGTTGACGGCAAGCCTATGCCTGATGTTAAAGAGTGGATGCCTATCCACCGTGCGGCACCAGCTTATGATGAGCTCACTACCACGACTGAGATCTTTGAGACGGGCATCAAGGCGATCGACCTGATCGAGCCCTTCATCAAGGGTGGCAAGACTGGCCTGTTTGGCGGTGCAGGCGTTGGCAAGACCGTTATCATGCAGGAACTCATCAACAAACTCGCTCAAGAGCATGGTGGTACGTCAGTATTCACCGGCGTAGGCGAGCGTACTCGCGAGGGTACCGACCTGTTCCTCGAAATGAGCGACTCTGGCGTCATCAACAAGACCTGCTTGGTCTATGGTCAGATGAACGAACCTCCCGGAGCACGTCTTCGTGTTGGCCTCGCTGGTCTTACCGAAGCAGAGTACTTCCGTGATCAGGGCCAGGACGTTCTGTTGTTCGTCGACAACATCTTCCGCTTCACTCAGGCAGGTTCTGAGGTATCCGCACTGCTCGGTCGTATGCCATCTGCAGTAGGTTACCAGCCTACGCTTGCAACCGAGATGGGTGAACTTCAGGAGCGCATCACGTCTACCAAGACGGGTTCCATCACGTCCGTTCAGGCAGTCTATGTTCCTGCTGACGACCTTACTGACCCTGCTCCTGCAACAACGTTCACTCACTTGGACGCAAAGACCGTTCTTTCTCGTGCGATCTCTGAGCTGGGTATTTATCCTGCTGTTGACCCGCTCGAGTCGACTTCTCGCGCGCTCGACCCCGACATCGTTGGTGAAGAGCACTATCGTGTTGCGGTTACAAGGACCTGCAGGACATCATCGCGATCCTTGGTATGGACGAGCTTTCTGAAGAACAGAAGATCATCGTCAACCGTGCTCGTAAGGTCCAGCAGTTCCTCGGTCAGAACTTCCACGTAGCAAAGCAGTTCACTGGCCAGGACGGCTCTTATGTCAAGCTCGAGGACACCATTCGTTCGTTCGACGAGATCCTGAAGGGCAACTGCGACGAGATCCCTGAGCAGTGCTTCCGTATGAAGGGCGGCATCGAAGACGTTTATGCGGCTTACGAGCAGCTCAAGAACGAGGAGTAATCATGTCCGAGATTATCTGTGATGTTGTAGCAAAGAACCAGGTGCTCTATTCCGGCTCTCTCTACTCCGTTATGGTTCCAGGCTCCGAAGGTGAGTTGGGTATCATGGCGAATCACGAGCCTTTCGTCTCCGCACTGAAGGATGGCGTCATCTGGGCTCGCACCAAGCAAGAGGGCGGAACGACGCTGAGCGCTGCCATCATGGGTGGTTATGTTCAGGTCCTCGGCGAGCGCGTTATCGTTCTCTGCGACAAGACCCGAGCTCTCAATCGTATCAACGTTGATAAGCTCAACAAGGAAATCCCTGCTCTCGAAGAGCGTATTGCGAATCTCTCCGAGGAAAGCGTCATTTCCCGATCCGTTTTGACTCGTAAGTTGCGCTGGTGCAAGGTGCAGCTTGCAGCAAAGGAAAAAGAGGATCAGTACGTCTAATCTGGTTCTCGAATTCGTACCAGCAAAAAAGGGCTCTCCCGAATGGGAGGGCCCTTTTGCTTTGTGGATAAGCTTCGCGGTCGTTAAGCCACTGAGGTATTGCAATGCCGACAAGAAGGATAGCTCGTTAGATGAGCGCTCCTTCAGCGGGGTTTAGGGGAGGGATGTCGAACGAGACATCTCGATCGGAAGCGATCGTACGCAGGTAGTCTTGAAGCATCGAGTCTGCCTGATAGGCAAGATCGATACGACCGTTGAATGCACACCAATAAAAGATGCTGCCCGTGATGATGATAGCGATACGTAAGAGGACTTCATTCACATTGACCGTGTCAAGAATCTCTCCTGCAGCAAGTCCTTCTTCGAGATCTTGTCGGACGCGACCGAGCACAAGCTCCTCTTCAGCTTCGCGCTCGAGGAAATTGAAGACAGGGTTGTTGATAGAGGAATAGAGTCCTGAAATAAACTCGAGACCGGTTTCTAACACGCAATCGATGTAGAAGCGATAGATAAGGATAATGCGCTCAAGAGAAGTATGGCCGATCGCAAGCTCTTCAGCTTTTTGCTTGTATGAAGTGAAGACGTTGCGAAGGTAGTAAGCAACAAGATCATCTTTTCCGTCGAAGAGATTGTAGAAACTACCGGTAGAGATACCTGCTTCATCACAGATATTGCGAATGGTCAGGTAACGCATGCCATGCTGGTTGACCAACTCGATAGCGGTCTCGAGCAATTTCTCTCGCGTAACTTGCGCACGACTATCTTGGGCGGAAATGAATTTATTCTTCAACGCCATAAGGATTCCTTATCCTATATTCCCAGTTCAACTACTCATAATACCAAACCGCAGTTGCAGAGAAGCATGCAATGCGCAGGATAAACATATATAGTTTTTTGCAATAAACATGCGTCGCATGTGGAGGCAAGTCCTTCTAGAGAGCGGGTTTGAGAACAAGGTCTAACGCACCTCAATAATTCGATGTCTCATGATGTAGAGAAGATCTTCGTCATATCGTTACAAGATGGTTCTGAACCCGGTGAAGCAATCTAAGAATGGTAGACTTAAAGTATGACCTGATCCAGGGGAGGATAGGGTCAAGATGAAGGGGTTTTGCTGGCGGATGTGCCAGCTTGTTCGAAAAGGAAAGGGGTGGGTCAAATGGTCTTCAATAATATTGTCGTAGCATATGACGGTTCCGATCATGCGGTCGATGCAGTCATGAAGGCTCGTGATTTTGC
>CABRGJ010000100.1 GCA_902470405.1 uncultured Eggerthella sp. | reverse complement strand
GCTCAGCTCCTTGCTTGAGAAGGGCTATGTGCGCGAAGCAGGCGTGCAAGATCCGCCTTCAAATGCCACGCTCTATGCCACTAGCAAGATGTTCCTCGAGCGCTTCGGCTTGAGATCGGTCGACGAACTGCCTGATCTCGAATCTTTTGCGCCAGATGAAGCGACGAAGAACCTCATCTCTGAGCGTTTGGGATTGGTTAAGGAACAAACGCAGGCATACGAGATCGATATAGAGGAAGAGGGCAGTGATCATAATATGCTCGAAGCCCTCACTGGTGCGCTCGGCGCGGTCGAGAAGATCGATTTCGATACGATCCGATTTGACGAAGAATGATGGAGCCAATGCGCTTGCAGAAATATCTGGCACGCTCCGGCGTGGCTTCGCGTCGTGCATCTGAGGATATCATCGTGGCAGGGCGCGTGCGTGTGAATGGTGTTGTAGTGAGCGAGCTAGGCACCAAGGTCATGCCGGGTGTGGATATGGTCGAGGTTGATGGGAAAGCGGTGTTGCTCCCATCGAATCGCGTGGTCATCATGCTCGATAAGCCTGCAGGCGTACTGAGTGCCATGTCTGATTCGCATGGCGGACGTTGTGTCTCAGAGCTTATCCCAATCGATGAATATGCGGGTCTGTTTCCTGTGGGCCGTCTGGATAAGGATACAACGGGTCTATTGCTCTTCACTAACGATGGCGAACTGGGAAATGCACTTATCCATCCGCGCCATCATATTCCGAAGACCTACCACGCTCAGATAGCCGGTTTGGTCGACGAACATGCGCTCAAGACGCTGCGCGAAGGGGTCATGCTCGACGATGGCGTCACACAACCAGCAGAAGTCGAGGTACTCGAGCAAGGTAAGAAAACGACTTTGCTCCAGATCACCATCTATGAAGGGCGCAATCGTCAGGTCAGACGTATGGGCGATGCGGTCGGTCATCCTGTTCAGGCGCTACGCCGCATTGCGTTAGGGCCGCTGTCACTCTCGAGTCTTACACAGGGACATTGGCGCTCATTGACTGAAGATGAACAGGGCGCACTCCTCGCAGCTACAGGGCTTTCCCGTGATAGAATGGTTGAACGTAAGGGTATGTAAGACATCTCGTTCGTTCGACCTAAAGGGAGTCTGAAAAAGCTATGGATCAGCAGTTCGAATCCGTTGCAGTCGTGGGCCTCGGTTTGATCGGGGCATCATTTGTGGGAGCCTATCATAAGGCGTATCCCAGTGCGACTATCGTTGGGGTCGATACTTCGCGCGAGGCGGTCGATGAATTGCTCGAGCGTGGCTGGATCACGGAGGGCTTCGAGCCAGGTGATGCTCATCTGGTGGAACGTCTTGGTTCATGTGACCTGGTGGTGCTGGCTACTCCAGTCACTGCTGCTCCTGAATACTTCCAGATGTTGGCCGATAACGATTATCAAGGCGTCATCACTGATACCTGCTCGACAAAAGCACAGATCGTTGAAGAGGCGTTGGCTATCCTGCCTCGACCAAACAACTTCATTCCGGGTCATCCGATGGCGGGTTCCGAGAAGAGTGGTGTGTTTGGTGCTCGTGAGACGCTCTTCGAGAATGCTCACTGGGTGTTGTGCCCTGATGAGCAAACATCGCCCGATGCCTATGCAGCGCTGCACGAAGTGCTCACTACGCTTGGTGCGCGCGTCGTCAGTCTGACACGTGAGGGTCACGATGAAGCGGTAGCCATCATCAGCCATGTGCCGCATTTTGTTGCCTCATCACTGGTGGAGCTCGCGGTTCGTCATGCAGGCGATCAAGAAGCGCTCTTTCGTCTTGCAGCAGGCGGTTTTAAGGATTCGACGCGCATTGCGGCGGGCTCGCCTGCGCTTTGGACAGGCATCGCATTCGAGAATCCTCAGGCCATCACTCACGGCCTCCATGAGATGCAAGAGATCCTCGGTCAGTATGCTGCAGCCCTGGAAGGGGCGAATCGCGCCGAGTTCACCACGTTGCTCGACCGCGCTGCGCAAGCACGCCAAGCATTGCCCGCGAAGTGGATCCCTGCGACCGAAGATCTGCTGGAAGTGCGCATCCCCCTCACGGACCGTCCGGGTATCATCGCGGAGGTAACCACCATCGCAAGCCAGGTCGGCTGCAATATCCAGTCGATCGAGATCGACCATATCACCTCATCAAGTGCGGATCTCGTACTGATCCTGACCGATGAAGGAGACGTCGGAAAGCTCTCGACCCAGCTCATCAAAGCGGGTTTTAGCATTTCGTTTCGTCCCTTAAGTTCTAAGGAGTAATACCGATGGCTGCTGAAAACATCATGCGCATCGAGCCGTTGCCTCGGCCGCTCGATGGTGCGACCACCGTTCCAGGCGATAAGTCGATCTCTCATCGTGCTGTTCTGCTCTCTGCGATGGCAGAGGGGACCTCGCGCTTGACCGGCGTGCTCGATTCAGCGGATGTGCGCTCTTCGATCGATGCGGTCACTGCGCTTGGCGCAAAGGTCAACTTGGAAGTAGGCGTGGATGGTTCGCTTTCTGGCGGTATAACAGGCTGGGGCGTTGAAGGCCCAAAGCAACCTGATGCTCCGCTTGATTGTGGTAATTCTGGCACGACAGCGCGTTTGTTGATGGGCTTGCTCGCACCATGGCCGATCCGTGTGGAGATCACGGGTGATGATTCGCTGAAGAAGCGCCCCATGCGTCGCATCATCGCACCACTTATGAAGATGGGTGCACGCTTCGAGCCTGAGGCGCAAGAGAACTTGCCCGTTGTCGAGATCGGCAATCCTAATCTGAAAGCCATCACCTACGATGCGCCTATGGCGAGCGCTCAATTGAAGACTGCGGTGTTGCTTGCGGGTCTGGGCGCTATGGGCGAAACACGCGTGAACGAACCCGCTCCCTCGCGTAACCATACGGAGCTCATGCTTCCCGAATTCGGGGCGACCACTTCGGCTGCATACCGGAGCGCTATGGTGAAAGGCCCCTTTACGCTCCAGGCATCCGAGGTCGACGTTCCAGGCGATCCTTCTTCTGCTGCATTCCTCATCTGCGCTGCGCTTTTGAAACGCGGCAGTTCGATCCAGGTCGAGAACGTCAGCCTGAATGCTGCGCGCATCGGTTTCGTCCGTACGCTCGAGCGCATGGGCGCTTCCATCGAAGTGCGTCATATGGGCCAGGAAGGCAAGGAACCTAACGGCATCATCGAGGCGACCTACACGCCGAAGCTGACGGGTTGCGAGATTCCGAAGCAGCATATCGCTAGTGTCATCGATGAGATCCCTGTGCTTTCACTGGTCGCAGCGCATGCGCAAGGTAGGACAGTATTCCGCCAGGTCAGCGAACTTACGAAGAAAGAATCGAACCGCCTTGACGCGATCATCGAAGGATTGGGTCTTTTGGGTGTCGATGCATGGTGTGAAAACGACGATCTGTTCATCGATGGTCAGCCTAACCTAGTGGTTCCTCAGGGTCTTACGTTCGATTCGCGCAAGGACCATCGCTTGGCCATGACTTGGTCGCTCGTCGGCCTGTGTGGTAATACGCCAGTCAATATCGTCGACTTCGATTCCGTAAAGGTAAGCTTTCCGCAATTCCTCGAAAGCTTGGAAAGGCTCGCTCAATGATCGTCGCAATAGATGGACCCTCAGGCGCAGGTAAATCGACCGTCGCTAAGGCGGTTGCGCGCAAGCTCGGCTTCTCGTGTCTCGATACGGGAGCGATGTATCGCGCGATCGCATGGAAAGCGCTCGCTGATGGCATCGACCTTGAGGATGAAGAAGCGCTCGGTGTGCTCGCACGAGGATGCGAGATCTCCTTCGAACACGAAGGTGATGATCCTATTCCGCGACGTGTCTTCGTCGATGGAGAAGATATCACCTCTGCGATCCGCACTTCTGAGATCGATAAAGCGGTATCGCCCGTTTCTGCTACGCCTGCGGTGCGCACGGCGCTCGTCGCACAACAGCAGCGTATCGGTTCGCAGGGTAATTATGTCGTGGAGGGGCGCGATATCGGTACGACCGTGTTTCCGGATGCGGCATGCAAGGTCTTTCTCACCGCTTCAGCAGAAGAGCGTGCGCATCGTCGCGTTCGTCAGAACGTCGATCGTGATCTTGGATCGATCGATTACGAAGAGGTGTTGGCCGACATCATCCGTCGAGACAACGTGGATGCCAGTAGATCTGTCTCTCCGTTGAAGCCCGCAGAAGACGCTGTGCATATCGATTCGACCAATTGCTACATCGAAGAGATCATCGACCAGATCTGCTCGCTCGCGCGCACTTCGTAGGGGAGGAGCGCACTCGATGAAGTCTTGCGAACAGTTGTGGGATATGTCGTTCGATGGAAACGACCGTTCCAACCGTGAAAACCATATTGTTGGTAACGTGGTCGCTGCGATCGTGCTTGTGCTCATGAAGATCATCTTTCGTTTCACGGTGAAGAATCGTGACATCTTGCTCCAGTTCAATGGCAAGAAGACTGGTGCGGTTGTGCTCTCTCCCCATACGTCCTACATCGATGTGGTCATGATGTTTCTTGCGTCGTGGCCGAAGCGCTGGACGCGCCTGATCGCCCGTGAAAGCCTCTTTACAGTTGCACATGGTTTGCTTGGTTTCATCATCGCGCGTGTTGGATCCTTTCCGGTCAAACGTGATACTGCTGATATGTCTACCGTCAAGCGTGCGGCGAAGTTTTTGAAGAATGGCGAGATCGTTGGCATCTTTCCAGAAGGCACGAGACGCGGCAAAGGCAATATCGTTCCTGCTATCCATGGTGGGGCTGCGCTCATCGCGAAGCTAGGACGTGCGCCTCTCATTCCACTCGGTCTTAAGAACGTCGACAAGGTCAAGCAAAAGGGGAAACGTGTGCGC
>CABRGJ010000099.1 GCA_902470405.1 uncultured Eggerthella sp. | reverse complement strand
CTTGAACCATGCCTTGCCCGTTGCAAGACCGATGCCCGCATCGGTGGAACCGACGCATGTCGAGAAGGCGCCGAGCGCGCCATAGGTGCACGTATGACTATCTGCACCGATGATAAGGTCGCCCGCGCCTACAACGCCTTGCTCGGGAAGAAGCGCGTGTTCAACGCCCATGCAGCCAACTTCATAATAGTGCGTGATGCCCTGTTCACGAGCAAAATCGCGAACAACTTTCGCCTGTTCAGCGCTCATGATGTCTTTATTTGGTGCGTAATGATCGGGAACAAGGGCGATCTTGGTAGGATCGAACACCTTGTCAACACCAACCTTTTTGAATTCTTGGATCGCGATAGGTGCCGTGATATCGTTCGCGAGCACCAGATCCAAGTCGCATTCGATGAGCTGCCCCGGAACGACCTCGTCGAGGCCGGCGTGAGCTGCGAGAATCTTTTCAGCCATGGTCATCGGACGTGCCATATGCGCTCCTTGTCTTGCGGTTTTCCGTGAGGTGGTTGTAAAACTAAATTAGTATACAGCAAAAGAGGCCTTGCGGGCCTCTTTCAACAGGTTGAAGGCGTGAATCACACCTTATTTATTGATGAGGTTGTCGACATCATTTTTGAGGTTCTTTGCCGACAGTTCGATCTTATGCGCTTCTTGCTCGAGCTTGTTGGGTGGCTTCAAAGCACGCTCTTCCTTCTCCTTTTCAAGGTTCCTCTCTTCAGCCTCCATTGCATCATCGGCAGCTTCGAGGCGCTTCGTCCGATCGAAGGACAGTGGCTCGCAAAACGCATCACGCTTGAAGAAGAGCCAAAGACCCAACAGCGCCATAGGGATTGCAACCTTCACGGTCTCATGGAAGACGAATTCAAAACCAGCCAACATGAAGACGAGCGTAATGGCGAATACCCAGGCCAAACGGAATCTGAAGATAAGGCCAACACCAAGGACGAGCAATATGATACTTGTGATGACAAGCATCGGGCCACCCACTACATTGCCGATATTGATCCACTGTGTGAGCATGCTGTAGGTGGCAACCGCATTCGGGAGGAACGCCATGACCAAGTTCACAACCGCACAGATGATGACGAGCGTACCAGCGATCCAGCCCGTGTCCTTGTACTTCCCCTTCAAGGTTTTATCCTTCTTGTCCTTGAAGAAACCTGATTGCGAAAGCAAGAGCGCACCAATACAGAACGGGATCCAGAACATGATGCCACGGTATACAAGCGCGATAGCGGTAGCGACCGAGAGCGAACAACCAGCGCTCGTAAGAATAGCAGCGATCGCGGCTTCGACCACGCCAACACCCTGCGGGGTCGGACTCAAAATGACAGCGATAGCCGCCACCGAAAAGGCAGCGATAAGCGGTGCAAGCTGATCAAAGCCGAAAGCGACACCGATCGCGATAAGACAAGCCATGTTCAGCAGAGCTGAAGCAGCAGCATAGAAGACCGTGATGAGTGCACCCTTCGGGTTATGCGCGAGGACGAGCGCTGAGTTGATGAACGACTGCGCAGTCGCCTTTCCCCAGTTCTTCGGCAATGCCTTTTTCACGACACCGATGACCTTGTTGATGACATTCTCGACTACGCGAAAGACCTTCACCAACCAACCGGGCTTGTAATAGCCCAGAAAGAAGAAGCTCAGTAATACGATGAGGGTGCCTGCGAGCAGCAGACCACCGATAAGGAACACCACGTTCATGGTGCCTGCAATGAGCATGGTAGTGAAGCCGATGATGGAAATCAGGAAGACGGCTGCGAAATATCCGATCTGGGACAAGATCGCACCGCTGGTGGAGGTTCCAATATCGCAACCACGACGGTGCGCATCGTCAATGATAAACGCGACGCCGGTCGCACCCGAGAACAAACAGAACGTATTGATGAATACGAGCGAGAAGATGAGCACAATATTGTGCCAAAGACCCGTCTTGTGTCCGACCGCGCCGAACGCTTCGTTATAGGACATGGCTTGCACTACATGACGTGCGATCATGATGATGACTGCAACGACAAGCGGGATGAGCGCTCCGCCCTGCATTGCATCGATGATGCTCATGATGTAATCAAGATTGGCAACGAGGAAACCAGCAGCGATGATGATGATAAGTATGATGATCGCTTTTTTCATGGCACCTCCGCTTCGTTTCACTAGTTGAGATCGAGATCGCCAATCGGTTCGTAAGCATAGCGTGTTCGCCCGATCAAGAGCCACACATGCATCTATTTTACATGAAGACACATTCAGCTTATCAAAGCAACAGCGGGATGAACTGGTAGGCGGAGAAAAGTGAAACATTCATGTAACTTGGCTTTCACAGACGTAACGTGCTCATGTAAACCCGTTGAAGAAAGCATGCCAGTGCGGTTCTTGCGAGGTTTTTCGGTATAGTTGGTCTCATGAAGAAATCTGAAGCGCTCAACATACTCGATCTTCAGGATGGCGCATCTGACGATGAGATCAAGAAGGCTCATCGTAAGCTCATCATCGAAAATCATCCCGATAAATTCGGGCAAGATGCACAAGCGCGAATGAAGGCTGAAGAGAAGACAAAGCTCATCAACGAAGCACGCGACACGCTTCTTTCGCGCAAGTGGGACCCTGAATACGCAACCGCAGGCACGCCTTATGGTGCACCTTTCTCGTATCAGCCTTATACCAAGCCGTCTGAAGGATCCACCTCAGATGGCGCTGGCCAGAATCCTTTTTCGGGCTGGCCTTTTGAAGGAGTTGATTTTGTCTGGACCACTTGGGATGCGCAGGGGAATCAATACACCTATCGTCCGAGTAACGGGCAAAACCCCTTCAATGGACAAAGTCCTTTCGGTGGTCGCGGTCGCGAAAATCCCTTCAGCACTGCGAACCCCTTCACGGGTTCGATCCCCTTCGACTTCTCCGCTTTCGGCGCAACACTCAGTCCTGAACAGCTGCTGGCACACGAGAAGAGATCATTGCGCACCGATATCGAACTGATCGTCGTGAAAGCTATCATCCTTACGCTGTGCTGCGCCTTCTCGCTACCAGCAATGGGATTCTACCTCTACGCCATCATCTCGATCGGACAAGGCATTTATAAACGTTTAAGCATCCTGAGCATCTTCTTGGTGATGCCCCTTCTTTTACTGGCATTCGTATTCATGCCAGTTGCGAATAGCCCTATCGGACTGTTCACGATCGCCCTCTTCGTTCTTGCGCTTGGCTTCGACATCAGCAATCTGCGCAAGCATCATCGGGTCATCTCAACGCTCAAGCAGAAGATCGCTCACCAAGACGTCGACTGATCGAATCGCAGGTCGAATTGGAGCGGATAGCCTCCATAGAAGCAGCTGCATAACGCCTCAAGATAAGAGCGAGCACCAGGTTTCCGCCTGGTGCTCGAGTCAATCAACCAATGTTGCAGACTAAACAGAAACCCTTCCAAAAGAATTGCTATTTAGTGACGGAAGTGACGATGGCCAGTAAAGACCATTGCGATACCATGCTCATTCGCAGCTTCGATGACCTCTTCGTCACGGATCGAGCCGCCTGGCTGAATGATAGCCGTGATACCTGCCTCTGCAAGCGTGTCGAGACCATCACGGAATGGGAAGAACGCATCTGAAGCAGCCACGGCTCCGCGCGCTTTCTCTCCCGCCTGCTCGACTGCGATACGTGCCGAGTTCACACGATTAGGCTGACCGCCGCCTTCACCAAGATTCACTTCATCCTTCGCAATAAGGATCGCATTCGACTTGACCGATTTGACCGCCTTCCATGCGAAGATGAGATCCTTCATCTCCTCAGAAGTTGGAACACGTGTCGTCGCGACCGTAAAGCTATCGGGTTGCTCGTGAACCGCATCGGCCTCTTGACAAAGTAGACCGCCTTCGACCGCACGGTATTCGAGCGTCTTACCTGCTGGGTTAACACCACCGGTCTCGAGTAAGCGGGTATTGGGTTTCTGCGTATACATATCGAGCGCATCGAGAGAGAATTCAGGAGCGATGATCGCCTCTACGAACTGCTTGTTATCGAAGATCTTGACGATAACCTCCCCATTCACGGGACGATTGAAAGCGATAACGCCGCCGTAGGCTGAGACAGGGTCTGCCTCATGAGCACGCACATACGCCTCGACCGCATCGTCTGCCACTGCAACACCACAGGGGGTAAGATGCTTGACGATAACACAGGCGGGATCGTCGTATTCGCGCACAGCAGTCCACGCTGCATCAAGGTCGAGATAGTTGTTGTATGAAAGCTCCTTGCCCTGTTTCTGTTCTGCATAAGCCAAGGTGGTTGCAGCATTCGGATAATCTGTAACACGGAAGAACGCAGCTTTTTGATGAGGGTTCTCGCCATAACGCAGATCTTGGACCTTCACAAGATTGAGTGCTTTCATCTCTGGGAAGACCACCGCGGGATCGATCTCCTGAGTCAGCCATGCTGCGATAGCTCCATCATACTGCGCAGTAGTGTTGAATACTTCGTAAGCGAGCTTGAGACGCGTCGGATACGTGGTCGAACCGCCGTTAGCGCGCATCTCCTCGAGAATAGCGTTGTAGGAATTTGGATCAGTGACCACAGCGACCGAAGCGAAGTTCTTCGCCGCTGAACGCAGCATAGACGGGCCTCCGATGTCGATGTTCTCGATGCACTGCGCAAAATCAGCGCCACTGGCAACCGTGTTTTGGAATTCATAGAGATTCACCACGACCATATCGATCATCTGAATGCCATGCTCTTGCGCCTGCTGCATATGGCTCTCGAGGTCACGGCGTGCAAGCAGACCGCCATGGACGCGAGGGTGCAATGTCTTGACACGACCGTCCATCATCTCGGGAAAGTCTGTCACTGCGTCGATCGGCGTGACAGCGATGC
>CABRGJ010000098.1 GCA_902470405.1 uncultured Eggerthella sp. | reverse complement strand
CATAAAGGAGGAATTCACCATGCAGATCAGCGTGTCTTCCACACTGACCCTGTATCACGACGGTCAGTTTTGGGTGGGCATCATCGAGCATTCCGAGGACGGAAAACTTGGAGTAGCCCGTATCGTCTTTGGCGCAGAACCCTCGGATGAAGAGGTGCTTCGATTCATAGTGCAGGGATGGGAGAGACTTTCATTCTTTGGTAGCGAAGAGTCGAGCGCGTCGAAGCTCGCCAAGAATCCCAAGAGGCGCATGCGAGATGCAGCGAAGGCGCTCAAGCGACCGGCAATAAGCACCAAGTCCCAGCAGGCGTTGGCTAATCAGAGGGAAGCGCTCAAGCAGGAGTCTGCAAAGGCACGCAAGGCGAGGCGCGAAGAAGAGAAGCAGGCTCGCTTCGAGCAGCGAACCGAGAAGCGCAAGCAGAAGCATCGAGGCCATTAGGGAGGATTGGAGCGTCTTCTGGGTGAGCTTGTGGCGTATTCCAGCTCGGTCTCTACTGATAGCGGCGGTGGCGGGGGAGTGCCAACAGGACGCTCAGAAGAGCAACGATGATCACGCTCGTGCCGAGGGCGCACACTGCTTTCAGATGGATCGCAGGAATACCCATCAAGATGCCGATGATATAGGGGATGAGCCAGGCAAGCCAGACCACCGTGCTGAAGGTGTGGAAGCGTTTTTGTGCCTGTTCGCTGCCGCGAAAATAGGTCCATGTGGCCCACGTTGCGTGAACGAGCATCAAAACGCCGCTAGCGTTTTGCGCAGTCATGGAGCTCATCATCAGTGTGCCAGCCGTGTCGCAGGCAAGTCCGATCCAAAAGAGCGTTACGTATTTCCGCGTGAGCATGCCGCTGTGGCGCTCTCCGAAAACTCCCCAGGTATAAAACACGAGTGCAGCGCTGATTGCGATCGTTGAGAGAATAAGAAGTGGCGACATGATGACCTCATTTCTTTCTTGGGATCGATCTTTCGATAGGGTCCAGTCTCTGGTTTCCGTCCGTAAAATGAACATGATTCATTTAATGAACAATGTTCATTTTAGGGTCATTTTGTAAGATGTCAAGATATTTGAACGAAGTTCATAATGCGGTTATACTGGTGTTATGTTTCTGATTTAAGGACGCTTGAAATGGGTAAACGATCAGTCATCACCAAAGAAGAAATACTAGAGCGAGCCTATCAACTTGCCTGCGAACAGGGGCTACGATCGCTCAGCATTCGTTCCATTGTTGCTGCCTGTGATGTTTCGGTGGGGACGATCTACAACTCATATGCGAACAAGAGCGAGTTGATCAACGATGTGGTTGGTATGTTCTGGCAGAGAGCCTTCGCGGAAACCATGAAGACGCTTGCCGCGAATCAGGGCGATACAGCCGATCAAATAGCGAATGATGGCCTGATTGTGGGCGGGGATGATAGCGTCGCAAGCGAAAGCAGTGATTTCGTTGTCTTTTGCGAGGCGCTTTCGCAAAGTCTCAAGAGTGCGCTCAAAGAATTCAGGAAAGATTTTCTCTCAGATCTCTCTGCGCTCAGTGAAGGCGATCGTCTCTCGGCACAGAACCGCGAGCAGCAAAGTTTCATCCATGCACGCGCGGGGATAAAGCAGGCGTTGCTTAGCGATCCAAGAATCAAGCAGGAGCAGTTAACAGGCCCATTGGCTCCCGACTCTCTCGCAGCGCTTGTTTGGGAAACCCTGGTAAATTCCGCGCGTGACAACACGGGCTACGACGAAACCCTCTTCGAGCTCCTCCAAGCTACCTTGTATTAATGCTCTGGATACCCGCGCTCTAACAAGAGATCAAACAGGCTGTGCTCCTAGCCGAATCTCGGATCGGTCGGCAAGTTGCTGGTAATCCGGCCCCAACCAAAGTGGCAGTTCTTCTTGGCGTACGATGAGCGGCATGCGGTTATGGATCGGTGCCATGTCTGCGTTTGTGTCAGTCGTCACCATGGAAAAGTTGTCTCCGCGCCATGTGCAGCCGATGAAGATGATGTCCTGCCCAGGAACACGGAATTCGTATTGGCGTTTGATGGGCTTTCCTGTTTTGGGCGAGGGATAGGTTTCTTCGCGATGTGTCTCGAAGAATGCGGGGACGGGAAGGACGCAGCGTCGGTGTAGCATGGATTCTTGCCAGGTTGGCTTCGTGGCGCTTTCGATGCGCGTATTGAATACAACGCCGGTTTCCAAGACTTCTCGAATCCCCATGAAAGCTCACGCACACCTAGTGATCCCGGCATGAAGGTGGGGAGTGGTGTTCTGGCTGTTTCTGTTGACAAAGTTGATGCAGGTGCGGTCACGGCTGTATCAAACTCAGGCACGATGAGCGGAACGACCGACTTCGGATAAGCCTCGACCCTCCAAACCGGCCAATCTGGATTGAAATTCAGAGGAGCCCCAATCTCGAACCGATGCACGATATCGAGTACTTCGTCGTAGGTGAATATGATGCATCTTTTGCACACGTGCCTTCACGCTCCTATCGTCAGCAAAGCGTCCCGGATATCATTCTGAACCAGTGAACGCATGCTGTCCGCATAACAAGCAACATTAGCGTTTCTTAATGCGGAAACGATTTTGGGCGTAAGGGCGGGTTTTGCTTTAGCGATCAGGGGAAGTAGCTTTATACACTGCCTTGCGCAGATGGGTTTCTCGTCAGTTATATGCACAAAGTATGTGTCAATGATCTTGTCGATCTTATCCTCAACGTCCCACTTTGCGTTATAGGCTATCAGCGTCAGCCCTCGTGTGCGCACATAAGAATTATCGCTGCCTATCATCTCGATGAATCTGCTCATGTATGTATAAAGGCAGTTGTTCTCGTCGCTTATCTTCAAGAGCGATTTTAAGGCTCCGTAAGCCTGCGAATTGTTTGGAGATTCTAAAAGAACGAGCTGCTTTTCAATATTGTTTTTCACTGCTGTATTTCCTTTCGGCAGTCGATGAGGGAAAGAAGCGGTCTTGGTTTCATGCAGCATCCGCGGGGTGCTAGAATGCGCCCAGAATGGTTTACATCACTGGCGACATACACGGCGACCCGCGGGATCTGATTCGCTTTAGCGAAGCTCATTCGATCACGTTCGAGGTTACCATCATCATACTAGGCGCCGCGAGTTTCAACTTCTACCTGCACGGACGCGATCGCAAGGCAAAAAGCTGGTGGCACACATTCCCGCGACCCTGCTCTACATCCATGGTAATCACGAGTTACGCCCGTAGTCGCTTCCCGAACTCTATCATGAGGAAGAGCGCTTCGGTTGCATGCATTTCTCATCACACAGAATAGATTCTGTCTTGGTCATGCTTATTGATGTTTGGAGTGCAGACTAAAGACTAGCAGGTTATGCCTTGGCGGCTATCGTTTTGGAGATCAATTTCTTTGTTCGGGCTTCTTCTAGAGGGATGTTATGCTAATCACCTCTCAATAATTAATCTACTTGATTAAAAATTCTTCTTTTGCAAGTAGCGATGCTGATATTATTAAAATAGGCAGCGTTGATACCGTGATAGTATCGGATGTTGATTTTTTTTAACATCATTAGTTAGTATTGGCTATGGCTCATTGGGCTCCAAATAAAAGAGTTGGGGTGTTGTTCAGTTTATTTGACGCTGCCTATGTTTTGAGGTTATAAAAGTGATTGAAATCGAGACGAAGCTTGAATATCTTCCCGGTCTTCTTGAAAAGACTAGGAAATCAAGAATTGAGGCTGAAAGGCGTTTACTTAGATTAGATGCGCTCGCTAAGCATGCTTGTGTCTATTATGCCTGCGTGACAACTTTGTTGTCGCTTTCTACTTTGTTTTTTGATTACAGAGGCCTGCCTTTTTTGTCGATTTCTGCTGCTATCGTGGTTACTGTTTGCACAGTTTATGCCTCTGCGCAAAATTATGGTGTAAGAGCTGAGCAGATGAAAGAGTGCTATTTAGAATTGCAGGAACTGCATCTGTCGTTGGACGATGGTTGTCTGTCTGGTGATCGGGAAGCTGGGGATTTAGTAAGAAAAATAGGCGAAAGATATGTTGGAATTATACGTCAGACAGAAAACCATTTATCTCGTGATTATGAAATAGCGTTTGGGCAGACAAGTGCTCTAAAAGAGGGGATTCGTTGGTTCGGATTAAGGTGTGCAATTTATGTATTGCCTGTTGTATTAACAATTTGTTTTTCATTAAGTGTTTGGCCTCTGTAATGCAAGCTTCGAAATCTTTTTTGAGACGTTTTAGTCCTGAGGCGTTGAGCATGACGTTCATTATGGATATAGGGATTGACTCATCTATAGGAATTGATAAGATAACCGGACAACGATTCAAGGCCAATCTACCTGAAGAGACTCGCATTATCTCATCCAAGGTATTAGCTGGAACATATAAGTTTACTAATTATCGTCAGAAACTTATCTCAAAGGGTTCAAAAGAGTTTCCTAGGGAGCTATGCATTCCGACCGTGCGGGACAAAGTGGCATTAAAGGCGTTGACTAAAGTTTTAGAAGATGTGTTCGGAGACAGATGTAAGACACCGCCACCTCAGCCCTTTATTCAATCTATTTTGCGAACTTTGCAAGACAGAAAATTCGATAGTTTCATCAAGCTTGATATAAGACGATTCTATGGTTCAATTAATCATGATAAACTTCTACGAGTTTTAAGGCGAAAAATCCGAAAATGCGAAATACTATCGCTTATAGAAAAAGCGATTTCTACACCATCAGTTGCTATGGGGATAAAGGCTCGTAGTAAAAGAGAGATGGGCTTACCTGAGGGGTTATCCATATCAAATAGACTGGCGAATATCTATGCACAAGATATTGACCAGCTGTTTGAGTCAAATAGTAATATTGCATATTATCGTTATGTCGATGACATCTTAATTCTTTGCCAA
>CABRGJ010000097.1 GCA_902470405.1 uncultured Eggerthella sp. | reverse complement strand
ATACGCACGCGAGAGCAGCTCAGCTGCACGTTGATCGAGCACGACCAGGCACAGAGGATCGACTGCTTCGATAAGCTGCATAAGATCGGCTGGGGCGAGCATAGTGTTTGAGCTTTCGCTAACTCCTTCGCTCGCTACGTTCGTAGTGACCCAGATCATCTGCTGCGGAGCGAAACCGCCACGTTGCGCGGTGGCCTCGAGCGCCTTTCGTTCAAGGTCGGCTGGCGGCATACTCGAAACAACGCAAAAAAGCGCATTCAAACTGCCTTCATAGAAGCTTGTAAGGGCAGCGCATTCGTGGGCACGCTGACGTTCGTAGATCGATGCTGCATTCGCAGCGTGGTTCGCGATCAGCTGGTCGGTCATAGCTCGCGCGTCCTAGAGCCCTGCGAGCGGAAGCATATCCGCAGCCGTATCGATGACGTATTCAGGCTGTGCACCTAATAATCGCTCATGAGGCTGATAACCCCACATGACCGCTACGCCCTTCATGCCCGCATTGTGCGCGGCTTGAATATCGCTTGCAGAATCGCCGAAGAAGAGCGCATCGCGCGGATCGACACCGAGTTCTTTCGCACACAAGAGCAACCCGGTTGGATCAGGCTTGCGAGGAATGGCTTCGGATTCGCCATGGGCAACCTCGATCAGGCTCGAGAAAAACCGGTCACGCACATCGATGACGCCCTGCTCGAACTTATTGGACATGATAGCAAGCCTCACGCCCGCATCCTTCACCTTCTGCAATACTTCATTCATGCCTTCGAATTCGGTGGTATGAAGGATCCCGAAGTCACGGTAGAACGCCTTGAAATTCTTGAATACGCGCTCTGTCTGTTCAGGTCTAGCATCTGTAGGCACTGCTTGTGCGATGAGGCGTGCTGCACCGTCGCCGATATAGGTAAGGATCTGCTCGGGCGTATGCGTCGGGAAACCCTCTTCTTCAAGAGCTTTGTTGGTCACGTTCACCAAATCGGGAAGCGTGTCGAGAAGCGTACCATCCAGATCGAAGATGAATGCTTTGTAGGCGTGCTGTTCGTTCATGGATCTCATTCTAGCAGCCTTTAGGAGACCCTCTAGAACTCGTAAACTCGGCTTCACATCATGAGCTTACCACACGCGTTGAAAGCGAGCGGTTCGGAATCTTCAGGCTGGCAAGGCACGCGATGACACAGAGCACCACATCCAAAAGCCACACTGCTTCATAACCTCCGGTCATATCGAGCAGCACGCCTCCCAACCATGCACTAAAGAATGCTCCGATCTGATGGAAGAAGAAGAGCACGCCAATGAGCGTTGCAGCCTGGGCAAGCACATAACGCACGTTCACGATCCCCGCCGTAGGCGAAACGGTCGCATCTCCTGTAAGACCTAATCCCACACTGAAGATTATGGCAGTGAACAGCGTTTTTGGCATAAGGAAGATAAAAGCAAGCACCCAACATGCACGAAAACCGTAATAGAATGCAAGTAGTGCGCCTTTGGGAACCTTCGTAGAAAGCCAGCCAGAAAGAAGTGCGCCGAAGATGGTGGCGATACCATAGAGCGAAAACGCCCACGAGGCCTCGGCCGCCCCGATCCCATAGGAAAGATACTGAGAGAAAAGGTGCGATTCGATCGTGACCATATGGAATCCGCACGTTGAAAAACCGATGACGAGCAGCAAAAATGCTTTGTCGCGAAAAGCTCGTTTGAAAAGACTTATCCCTTGCGAAGTTGCTTGCTTGTCTCGATCGCTCTCAACAGAACAAAGCTCGCCCTTAGTTTGAGGTTCTGTCCTTTCTTTCTTGACCGGCTTTGGATCAGCAGAAGTCACCACGAAAACAATAGGCAAAAGAAGCACAACAGGCACTATCAACATAGTTAATGTAAGGTCTATCCCCCCGCTATCGAGAAGCGTTTGCAATGTGGGCGACAAGACGAACGATCCCATACCAGCTGCTGCGTTGAGCATGCCCGAAATGAGCATCGCACGATCAGGACCCACAAAACGAATGGACGAAGCAAGGATGAGACCAAAGGCAAGCGCGCCTGCTCCTGTTCCGAATACCAAACCAAGAAACACGAAAAGGCCGATGAACGAATGTGAAAACATCATGCCGACCAGGCTCACTCCCAGCAAGATCGCCCCCAGGATGAGCACCATGCGGTTCGATTGTCGTGTTGCCATGATGCCAAAAGCTGGCTGGGTTGCTCCGAACACCAGGTTCATGGCCGCTATACATAAGCTCACGTCTTGATATGCAAGTCCTGTATGGCTTGCAAGCGCTGGGAGCAGAATGCCCACATCGCTGCGCAATCCTGCGCCGAATCCGTATAAAACACAGGCTATCAGCCCGAATGTAATAACGGCAAATAAACTGCTTTTGTGAACCTTAAGCTTCATCTAAAGGTAGTCTTCTCTGGGCGGAGTGAACACATCGATGACTTCGCCGCCATCGATGACCTTAAATGCATGGATCTGATTTCCCGGAATCGAATAAGAATCTCCCGCACTAAGTTCGTAGATTTCGTCACCAATAGCAAGCTCATATCTTCCTGACATAACATATCCACTTTGCTCATGAGGATGCTGGTGGGGGGAAGCATAGTTTCCGGAAACATAGCTCATTTTTGTAACTTGCGATTTTTCACCAACGGCGAGCGAGTCCAATGAAACACCCTTGAATACTTTTTTGAGAGCTTCTTCTTTTTTGACTACAAGCTTCATACACATGCTCTCTCTTCCTTGAATTATGCCTTGTTAATCGCAAACAGAACTCTTTCTGCAGCTCTTCTTGGCTTCATTTTGCTGTTGTATCATACATAAGTAAAACGATTGTTTCTTAATTTGACTTAAGGAAAACTAATGGATACACGCAAATACGAGGCCGTTCTCAAAATCGTCGAGCGCGGAACGTTCGCGAAAGCAGCAGAAGACCTTCAATACACGCAATCGGCTCTCAGTCAGATGATTGCCTCCCTCGAAGCAGAACTAGGATTCAAGCTCATCGAGCGATCGCGCACTGGTTCTCACCTCACCTTAGAGGGCAAAGCGTTGCTTCCATTCATCGAACAAACCATCAATGCTGAGCGCGCTCTGCAAGAAAAAGCCGCTGAGATCAATGGGCTTGAGACAGGCGTGATCCGCATAGGCACGATCGCAAGCATCTCTGGACATTGGCTACCAACACTCATTCGGGAATTCGAAGAAGAACACCCTGGTGTTCGTTTCATAATCCATCAGGGCGATTATTCACTCATCCCTGATTGGATAAATTCAGGACTTATCGATTTTGGTTTTGTAAATCCAAAGGCAGTAAGCGGTCTTAGAACAAGAATGCTGAAATCGGGATCGATGTCTGCTGTCTTTCCGCGCAACCATCGTCTTGCTGCCCTTGAAGAGGTCCCTCTCGAAGAGCGCGGGAGCCTTTCATCCTGCTGGAAGAGGGTGGTTATTACGAACCTTTGGAAGCATTTGCGTCGTGCGGACACTCGCCGCACGTGAAATACACCATCCATGATGACTATTCGATCATGGCCATGGTAGACGAAGGACTTGGTATTACGATCCTTGCTGATCTCATCATGAAAAGCTGCCCTTATGATCTGGCCGTGCGCCCCACTTCTCCGCGCGTGACACGCGATATAGCCCTTGCCTGGAAGGACGATGCTCGACTCCCTATCGCAGCAAAGCGATTCATGGAACTGATCGCGGAACGCGTTTCAGAGTTGCTCTAGTTAACGGGTATAAAGAAATGACGTATAATTGAGCGTAATGCGGGCGTCGTATAATGGTTATTACGGCGGCTTCCCAAGCCACTCACGCGGGTTCGATTCCCGTCGCCCGCTCCAAAGCTAAAATCGAGCCCCGTCCCATCCGGACGGCGCTCGTGCTTTCATCCATGCCCGACATCAGCACGAACGCCAAAGAGGATCAAAAGAGCCAGAAGAGCTTTTTTGGTGGCAGGGGATCCATGCCTACTCTGTGATGGGATTAGGGAGCATACAACTATATCCGACAGTAGACCGATTCTGAAAACTGCCCATATTGCCGGACCGCTTTGAGCCGATAGCGGCGCAGAGCCTCCTTTTGCGTGAACAGCGGAATTCCTGCGCCCAACAGTACGGGTGCCACCTGAATGATGAGATAGATAGGAGGTTCACAACGAGGGACGAGATGACGTTGCCCCATCGCGGGATTCGGTTGCAGGCTGCGGGGTCTCGACTAAATCAGCGTTCCTTAACATAGCTTCAGAATATCTTGTTTTACTTATGAACGGTCTGATATCACAATAGAGAAGCAGGCTCTCTCTTCTCTCTATGGCAGAGCGGTTCTCATTCCTTCTTGAAACAACTTTACAAAGAGGCCGAAAGGACAAGTAATGGCTATCACGCAATACATGATCGATGCATTTGCAGACACCGTATTCAAAGGCAATCAAGCTGCAGTATGCGCTACCAAAGAACCACTTGCGAGCGCAATCATGCAAAATATTGCCATTGAAAACAACTTCTCTGAAACGGCGTTCCTTGTTCCGTTCGTGGGTAAAAAAGGGCGCTATTCACTTCGCTGGTTCACCCCCGGCGGTGAGATCGACCTTTGCGGACACGCTACCTTGGCGTCGGCTTTTGCTGTTGGAAATTTCATCGCCCCTGGTACCAAGCATATTGTTTTCGACACCATGAGCGGAGAACTTTTCATCGAGATCGAAGATGACGGCATGATCTCGATGGACATGCCCGCTTATCAGCCAAAGCAAATCGAAGTTACCGATACTATGGAACAAGCCTATGGCGTGCGTCCACTCGAAGCATGGTTGGCACGCGACCTTATCTGCGTGCTCCCGACTGAAACTGACGTACGAAACGCCCGTCCTGACACTGATCTCCTCTTAGAGC
>CABRGJ010000096.1 GCA_902470405.1 uncultured Eggerthella sp. | reverse complement strand
AACGAAATACCCATCGCCACTTCGCTCAGCCTCGGCCAGCTTCTCGACAGCTTCAGGCCCTGAGAGCACGTATTCGCAGTTCATGCCTAGATCGCCAAGCATGATGCTCGTTGATTCGCACACCGCTTGGTCATCGTCGACCACCAAGACCTTCAGGTCAATGAATTCCTCGTAGATGCTCGGGTCGATCTCTGCGATCTTGAGGACGACCGTTGCGGTGAACGTCGAGCCCTTCCCGAGCTCGCTTTCCACCTTGATATCGCCGTTCATCATGCGTGCGGTCGAGAGCGCGATGGGCATGCCAAGCCCCGTGCCTTGCTGCTCGGCAGCGTCTTTATCATCAGCGCGCGTGAACGCCTCGAAGAGATGCGGGAGGTATTCCTTGCTCATGCCGATGCCATTGTCCTTTACGATGAAATCGTATTGTGCGAGCGTCGGGCTACCCGTATGTTTCTCGACGAGCGTGATATCGATCGTGCCGCCTGGTTGCGTGTACTTGATCGCGTTGCTCACCAGGTTGGTGTAGATCTGTTGCAGGCGCACGCTGTCGCCGATCACCTCTTCGTGCGCCACGTCCTTTACGCGGATCACCAGCTTTTGATTCTTCGCGTCAGCTTGCGGCTTGTTGATGTCGACCAGTTCTTTCAGCATGATAGAAAGGTCAAAGGGCTCTTCGGAAAGCTCGATGCGTCCGGATTCGATCTTCGACACATCCAGGATCTCGTTGATCAGTGCGAGCAGATGTTTGCCCGATGATGCGATCTTCTCAAGGCAGTTCTTCACGCGGTTGGTGTCGGTTATATTGGCGCCCGCGATCGCGGTCATACCGATGATTGCATTCAGTGGCGTGCGAATATCATGGCTCATGTTCGACAAGAAGCTCGTTTTGGCCGCACTCGCATTGTCCGCCGCATTGAGCGCGGTCTCGAGCGCCACACGCGTGGCGGCCTGCTCCTTGTTGAACGCGCGCACGCGACGACGATACAGGATGAAGACGATCACGATCACGGCAATGATCAAAAAGCCGATCACCAACAGTTGAAGCGAGTATTGTTGAATGACATCTACCAGGGAAAAGGGTATCTCCGCGTGCGAATAACGGATCAGCGCATTTGTGATCGTCACGTCGTCGATCTGTTGCACCGCCTCTTCCATGATCACAGCGAGCGTCGATTCGTTGCGGCTCACCGCAAACGAGAATCCCTCGGTGCCATCGAGATAGACTGTGTTGAAACTGTCGTATTCAGGATGCTCGGTGATGAAAAGCTGCAGCACGTTCGCGCTACCGATGACGCAATTGGCTTCTCCATGGAGCACAGCTTCAAACGCTGCGACACGGTCGGGGTAGGTGATCAGCTCGTAATCATCGCCATATTGCGCAAGGAACATCTGCTGGCCGATCGAAGACTCGCTTACTGCAACGCGATCGAGAAGGTGGTCGTTGTATTCGCCCGTATAGGCCATCAGGATCCTGTCTTCGATCAGGGGTGTTGTTTGATAGAGACCCTTGCTTTCGCTGGTCCATTCATCGGAATAGACCGGGAAGATAACATCCACTTCACCATTGAGGATCGCATCGTTCATCGCCAGATGGCTGCTGAATGCAACGGTCTCGATCGGCACCCCCAAGAAGTTCTCGAGGATCGGCACGACCGCGCCGAGTGCACCTGCTGCATCGCCATTTTCATCCTGGCCGGAAATAGGGAGGTTCTTCGTCAGATAACCTAGCCTGATCAGCCCTTTTTGCTCGAGCCACGCGCGTTGTGCTTTAGAGAGCGTGGTCACGACCTCGCTCTCGCCATAGTATTCCTGCCAGTTTTGGAGTTGGAATCGCGGATCGATCTCGAGCAGTGCATCGTTAGCCGCATCGAGCTCTTCGATCAGGTCGGGACGATTCTTGTTCACCGCGAAATAACGAGGCTCGCCATCAAGCCCCATGTCCATTTCGGAAAAGAGCAGCTTCTCTTCGAGTTTGGGCGTCTTGTATACACCCGCTACGATATCGACCTCGCCATTCTCAAGTGCCTCGATCGCCTCTGAACGCGAGAGATAAACGTAGTCGTAGTTCCATGATGCATAAGGCGCAAGCTGCTGATAATACGCATAAGCATACCCCGACTTGCGCTCGTTATCGCTGAACCCATCTTGGAATGCAGGGTCTCCGTAATAGTATCCGATGCGGAGGGTCTTTTCGATGTTGGCACCTGATCCGTCTGAGGGGTCGTCTTGGTCGCTCCTCTCAAGCTCTTCGCCGATCGCGCTCTCTGAAATGCTCGATGGTTCATCATCTGCACTCGATCCATTAGGAACAGCGAACGCGCAAGGTGCGATGCCGAGTGCGAGCGCTAAGGACAAAAGCAGCGCCAAAGCAGCTCTGAAAAGCAGGGTGGGACGGTAAGATACATCCTGGTCAGACATCATCGAATTCCTTTGGATCGGATAGAACTATCTCGTTATATAAAAGTAAGGTATGATGCTCGAAAAGAGCAAAACCGTTACAAAAAGGGGCGACGATCACAAAAGCTCATCACATATTCCCACTTCGTTGGGCACTTTCATGCGCGATCGTTGCATTGCTGCTGTTCGCGGCGGTCGCAACAGGATGCACTGCGCAAAAACCCGATTCCGAGCGTCATTTCGTCTTCGTGTGCCCGATCGTCGAAAACCCTTATTGGCAGCAATGCATAGCGGGGATCGAAGAGGCCGATGCGTCACTTGGGGTCGAGACGGAGGTCATTGGTCCCGCAACCGCAGAAAGCTTCATAGGCGAGATGCCTGTCTACATGCAGCAAGCCATCGATTCTGACCCAGATGGCATCTTGGTCTACGCCGGGGTTCCCGAAGTTGCCAGCCTCATAGAACATGCTGACGAGAAGGGGATTCCTGTTGTCACGGTCGATGCGGATGCGCCCGATTCTGCCCGTGCGGTCTATGTGGGAACTGATCTTTACAAGATGGGATTTGCCTGCGGCGAAGAGCTCGTCTCGCTGACCGATGGTACGGCGAATGTCGGTTATGTGTGTACTGCTAAGACCATAGAGAATGAAGAGCACGTCTATACCGCATTCCAAGATGCGGTGTGCGATTACTATGTCACCATCGTGGCCGAGGCGGAAGGCGAGAACAACGCCGAGCAAGCCGAGGAATGTACGAAGCGCCTGCTCGCAGAGCATCCGGAGATCGATGCGCTCTTCGTTACGGGTGGCGAGAATGCAACAGGTGTTGCGAGGGCGCTCGAGAGCCTCGAGAAGACCGATATCGTACTCATCGGTCTGGAGGATACGGAAGAGAATTTGGATCATCTTCGCAAAGGCACCATCGATGCGCTCTTCGTACAGGATCCTTTTCAGATGGGCTATCAGGGGATAAGGACCCTGAACAAGCTGGTCAATGCTGAGGGCAGTGTGCGTGGCCCGGTGAGCACCGATACGGTCAAGATCACGATCGACAACGTCGACACCTATAAGGATTAGGCTGCGCTCGCGTGACCCGCGACCCGCGCCGCCAGCGACCCCCTTGCGTGCTCACACGACCGCACCCCAGCGACCCTCTCGCTCGCTTGCGAAAGAATCATGATTTCATTTCGCCATCTGCCCTTTTTCGTTGCGCACTGCTAATATGGTGCGAAAGGAAAACGTCGTATTCTCGTGCAGTTCGGCAAGCATGCAGACCCGTTCGACCGCATCGCCCGCCGCTTCACGAGCGCTCGTGCCCGCACGATGCGCCGTTCGATTGGGAGGGATCATGGAAACCGTCGAAAAGCAGTACCTGGAAACACTCTCGGTGCTCTATCCTACAGCGGCTGATGCTGCTGCCGAGATCGTCGATCTCACCGCCATCTCAAGCCTTCCGAAAGAAACGGAATTCTTTGTCTCGGATATCCATGGAGAGCACGCAGCTTTCTCTCATATCTTGCGCAATGCTTCCGGTGGGATTCGCGAGCTCATCGACTATGTCTTCGGCGAAAGCCTTACCGCGGAACAAAAACGCGGACTGGCATCGCTTGTCTATTACC
This sequence comes from uncultured Eggerthella sp., assembly GCA_902470405.1. Taxonomy (GTDB): domain Bacteria; phylum Actinomycetota; class Coriobacteriia; order Coriobacteriales; family Eggerthellaceae; genus Anaerotardibacter. Next base: position 874 of record CABRGJ010000096.1, on the reverse strand, counting down.
CTGAACAGAGGGTGGAGCTTGATGCCGAAAATGCTTCTGACCTGGAATCATACTATGCAGAGAGCATCAAATGCTTGGTAGCGCTTGCCCATCCGCTCGCGCTTCGCCACACTCAAGAGCGCATCGAGGCTGCGCTGCCAGAAGAGTATTGCTTGCTCATAAATGCGCTGCTCTTCCATGCAGGATCGTGTGATGCGCACTCCGAAGCTCCTGCTTTTCCGGAAGATCCGTATGCCAATACGCTCATCGACACGCTCATCCAAACCGGCATCGCATCCGATTTCATCGTAGTGCTGGCTCAGCTCATTCAATATCTTGCGGTCGATCACCTTCACATGGTGGGCGATGTTTACGACCGCGGATCATACCCCGACCTCATCATGGAAGAGCTCATGCGCTTTCCCTCTATCGACATCCAGTGGGGCAACCACGATGTAGTGTGGATGGGTGCAGCGCTCGGACAGTGGGGATGCATTGCGCACGTAGTGCGAAACTGCGCCCGCTATGGCAACCTTTCCATTCTGGAAGATTCTTACGGCATCAATCTCCGGCCGCTTGCTTCCTTCGCGCAGCGTGTGTATGGCGAAGACCCCTGTGTGGGCTATGCGCTGAAGGGCGATCCAGGCCTTTCCGAAGAAGAACACCAGCTCAACGTTAAGATCCAGAAGGCAATGGCTATCTTGCAGTTCAAGGTCGAAGCAAAGTTGATCGACGACAATCCTTCATTCGGTCTTCAAGATCGCAAGCAGCTCCATACCATCAAACTCAGCTCTGAAACCGATGCGAACGGTAACCCCATAGGTGGCACCGTAGAGGTTAACGGCGTTGAATACGAGATCACCGACCCGGTATTTCCTACGGTCGATTGGTCCGA
>CABRGJ010000095.1 GCA_902470405.1 uncultured Eggerthella sp. | reverse complement strand
AACGGTCTGCTGACCAAGCTTGGTCAGCGCAGCCGTAGAAACACCGGGGGTATCGGAAGGAACGAGCCAGAGAGACATGTTCTTGTTCTCACGAGCAGGATCTTCGTCCTTAGCAATAACGACCAAATAAGGCACTGCAGCACCATTGGTGACCCAGGTCTTCTGACCCTTCAGGATGTAGGTACCATCTGCTTGCTTCTTGGTGGTAGTGGTCATGCCCATGTTGTCAGAACCAGCGCCTGGCTCGGAGAGACACATAGCAGCGAAGCTGCGACCAGATTTCTCATAATGATCGACGATGAGCTGGCACTGTTCTTTCGAACCGAATTCAGCAACGTCATAAGCGGCGAGCATGCCGGTCATGAACGGAGTCATGCATCCAGTTGCGCGATAGAGCGTTTCGGTGAGGATACCGAGGTCGACACAGGTAGCAGGGATGCCACCGATCTCCTCAGGCAAACCCATGAATGCGAAGCCAAGGTCGCGATATGCATCCTGGACCTCATCAGGCACACCATGGTGAACCTCATACATTTCCTTTACCGCTTCATCAGTGAAGTATTGCTCAGCAAACTCTTTGAGGCTGTCAATCATCAACTCCTGATCTTCGCTAAAGCTAAAATCCATAGTCTTCTCCTACTCTTCGCCCAAAACCCCTCAGGCGAATACGTTCCAGCGCACGAGGCCCCAGAATTCGGACTTTTTCCTACTAAGAGTTTGAGGTTGCCAATCCCAACTGTCCAATAGGTAATGAACATATTTACCCTGCTTAACCTATAGGTACGTTCTATCAATCTCGATATATGTCTTAATCCTATATATAAGAACACGCGCGACATATAGATAATACCTTTATCCTTTCAATAGGCTATTGAGGCTGGTCTCTTCCATGATCGAGGCTCGAGCTGAGCCATTTCGCGTGATGAATCTATCAAATTAAAACTATACGCTCGTAAAACCTATGAGTTGTAACCATCAATAGCCTTAGCCTATGATTCAGAACTTATCAACAGACTATTAACTATTGGACAGCTTCCTGACTCGCAGTGATAAACTTGCAAAAGCGGATTATCCGGAATCTGCCGCATCAGGGTCAGGCAGGAATGCCTTTATCTCAAACCGATTAGGAGGGTTTATGAATCCGAATGCAACCATCAACGACGAGCAGTTCCAAGACTACCTGCGCAAAGTTCGCGCAATGGTCGAGGGCCCTTACACGGAATGGCAGAAGGAGATCGAGGTAACCAACAAGTTCCCCGAGAAGTTCTACCAGTCCAACATCGACAACGATATCTATCGTTTCTCTCTGCCGGTCGAGTACGGCGGATGGGGCCTCAACGAGAAGGAAATCCTCCAGGTTCAGGAAGAGTTCTCTCGTGGTCCTTCGGGCATGCGTATGCACATGCACTATGCATCTGACCTGAACTGGCGCATCCTCGACGACTTCGGCCAGCCTGAGGTCAAAGAGAAGTATATGCCTCTCTTCCAGGACAAGACCATCTTCACCAACTTCGCTCTTACTGAGAAGACCGGCGGCACCGGTGCTGACCTGCACTCCACCGCTGTTTGGGACGAGGGCAAGGGTAAGTGGATCCTCAATGGTGAAAAGTGGCTCATCTCTCACACCGACTGCTCCCAGTTCTCTTACGTTATCTGCGTAACCGATCCTGACAAAGAGGGCGACGCTCGCCTCTCCGCTTTCTTCGTTCCTATGGACAAGGAAGGCTTCGAGCTCGTTCCTATGCCTCACATGATGGGCTGCCGTGGATCTGGCCACACTGGTCTGAAATTCACCAACGTTGACCTCGAGCCAGAACTGATGCTCGGCAACCGCGGCGAAGGCATGGAAGTTGCTATGCACTCCCTCGCTATCTCCCGTGTTCACATCGCTACCTCTAACCTCGGTATTGGTCAGCGCATGTTCGAGATGTCCATCGCTCGTGCTCGCGATCGCGTCACCTTCGGTAAGCCGATCATCAAGCGTCAGGCTATCCGCATGAAGCTTGCTAACATGCAGATGATGCTCCACGCTCTCCGTTGTACCATCATCGACTTCTGCGATGACTACGACAAGGATCCTCAGGGCGAGTTCATCTCTGAGAAGGCAGCTATTTGTAAGCTCTTCTCCATCGATACGGTTCGCCTCGTTTCTGACGAGATGCTCGAGATCTTCGGTGGCGACGGTTACTTCGAGGACTCTCCTTATGGTCCTACCGAGCTCCTCTATCGTGACTGCCGCGCTATGTGGCTCGAGGAAGGTGCTCCTACTGTTCAGCGTATCACCATCGCTAAGGGCATCGAAGACCACAATGGTCACATCAACTATCAGACTTGGATCGCTGGTACCGCTCTCGACTTCACCACTGAAGAGCTCAACCAGATGGATCTCTAAGCCGATAGGCGATCCAACCAAGATACACTTGGTAGATTCCGGGGAGAGGGAGCGAAAGCTCCCTCTCTTTTTTTGCAGGAAGAGAATCACCGAGAAGCACGTCTACCTCTATTTCGCGTAATAGTACATAATGCGACAAAAGATAGCGTCATGAGCACAAGGCCGATAGCGTCGAATACGATGAATCGGGCAATACTGTGAGCAAGCTGTGCATAACCAAATTCTGGGAGGCTCAGATAGATCATGCTCTCCCCTACCAGCCCGATCGCTTGCTGAAATAGAATAATGACTCCGAGCGCGCGAAAACGCTGCGGAAATACGATAAATGCTGGATAGGTTACATTCCACATGAGAAAAGCAACGCCAATACCTTGCACTGCAACCGCTCCCTCAACGCCTGAAAGCTGAAACCCTCCCACAAACGACTCAGGCATAAAGATATAGCTGAAGGCACACTGCACATTCATGGCAAATACGAGTGCAAAGCACACGCGACAAGCCCATGCGGCTACTGCGACCTGTTTGTCGCTCTGTTGTTCATGATCGCTCATCGTGCTCCAAACCAAACAAAAGACGGAAGCGAACTTCCGTCTTATAGGCTACGTTATTCAGTTTCGATCGGCGAAAGCTGTTACGAATCTGCAGATGAAATAGAGGCTGATCGACGCGAGCAAAATGCCCATTAAAATACCGAGCACCCCGCCTCAATACGCTTCGATACGCCACATCCAAACCAATAAGCAACTTATGCGTTTAGCCTAATACACCATATTCATTGCTTCACGCACTTCATTGAGGGTCGCTTCTGCGATGAGATTAGCCCTCTTATTGCCCTCATGCAGCACATCCTTCACGTAATCAAGATCACCTTCGAGGGCGCGACGACGCTCACGGATCGGCGCAAGATAATCGTTCACGCTTTCAGTGACAAATTTCTTCAGCGCACCTGACCCATCGTTACCGATCTCTGCTGCAATATCTTCTTCAGCACGCCCCGTACAGAGTGCTGCTGTAGTGAGAAGCGCAGAAACACCTGGACGATTTTCCTTATCGTACGTGATAAAGCGCTCAGAATCGGTCTGAGACTTCTTGATGAGCTTCGCAGTTTCCTCTTCCGTAAAGCAGAGACTAATGGCATTGCCATAGCTCTTAGACATCTTGCGACCATCAAGGCCAGGAATCTCGGGTGCATCATTGAGCAACCCTTCGGGCTCGGGAAATACTTTGCCATAACGATCATTGAAACGACGAGCGATCTGTCGTGTGATCTCAATATGAGGCAACTGATCCTTGCCAACAGGCACGACATTGCCTTTGCAGAACAAGATGTCGCATGCTTGGTGAATAGGATACGTGAGCAGAAGACCTGTAAGCGCATGCCCCGAAGCTTCCATTTCGGATTTCACCGTAGGATTGCGATGAAGCTCTGACTCTGTAACAAGCGAAAGGAACGGCAGCATAAGCTGATTGAGCGCAGGGATCGCAGAGTGCGTGAAGATGAGCGTCTTTTCTGGATCGAGACCACATGCGAGATAATCGATGACCATGTTATAGACATTATCTTGGATATGCTCAGTAGTGTCTCGGTCAGTGATGACCTGATAATCAGCAATAACCACACGCGTCGGCACACCCTGGTCTTGCAGGTTCACACGCTCTTTGATGGTGCCAAAATAGTGACCAAGATGCAATCGTCCTGTCGGACGATCTCCGGTGAGCATAATATATTTTGTCGGATGAAGCAGCAGATCTTCCTTAAGCGCATCGCTCTTCTTTACGCTTGCTTCAAAACTATCAACACTCATATACGACTCTTCCCACTTAGGTCGACGATTGTTATACGATTCATAAAGTATATCAGTGTTCTAACATCGCCTGCGAAGACCTCCGCGAACGCACCTGGGCGCGACTAGAACAAACCTGTAATATCGACGTCCAATTCGCCTTTAGCTGCTTTTCCAACAGTCTCGAAGGCAAGAGCGTGATCTTCATGGCTCGCCATACCCGAGATCGTAAGTGTGCCAACCATACCAACGCCTTTTACCATGAGCGGAAAACAACCTCCTGCAGGCGCATAATTGGCATAGCTCATGCCGCGCCACTCGAAAGGATGCTCTCCAAGTTCGCACCAGCATTCCCAGTAGTATGAACTACCATTAGTCGCATAAGACATGTTTTCTTTACGGCGAATCCAATTGTCGCTCTCGGGCTTCGTGCCTGGCATTGAATATGCAAAGAGCGTTCGGTGATTGAGTGTGACACGTGTTGCGACTGGTTTACCTATCTCCTTCGCTCGTCGCACGACATAGATACCCATCTGCAAAGCGAGCTCTTCATCGATATGATCGAACTCGTACTTTGTTTCCTGTGCCTTGATGCGCTCCATGAGCGCGGCGATATCGCTTGTTTGCTCCATCGTGCATCCCCTCTTGTTCGCCCATGCGCGACACTATGATCGCGCGCTTTTCCCTTATATATGACAATTGCTTGGGAGCTGTCTATAGGAATCTCAAACGATCTACCCTATGATCTG
>CABRGJ010000094.1 GCA_902470405.1 uncultured Eggerthella sp. | reverse complement strand
AGAGATTCATAATAGTCGCCACCTTCTGCCAGGTTGTCATAAGCAGGAGAGTTGACCTGGGCGACCACGGTCTTGCCTGCAAGATCAGCAAGACTCTTGATGTCAGAACCTTCACGGACCAAGATGACCTGATCGTTCAGATAATACGGATCGGTGAATTCGTAGGCATCTTCACGGCCTTCGATGGTAAAACCATTCCAAATGACATCGATGGTGCCTGAATCGATCTGAGCATCCTTGGTGTCCCAATCGATCGGGGAAAGCTCGATCTCCCAGCCATTCTTGTCAGCAACTGCCTGAGCGAGCTCGAGGTCGAAGCCGGTATATTCACCATTGTCATCCTTGTAACCGAAAGGCTTGAAGGTCTCGTCGAAGCCGACAACGAACTTGCCGTCCTCGCCCAAATACTCTGGTGCTTCCGAAGACGACTTAGACTCGCTCGAAGAGCAGCCCGTGAGCGCGACTGCAGAAAGGCAGACAGCGCAAGCCATACCGAGGATCATCAGTAATAGCTTTTTCATGTTTACCGCTTTGCTCATATTTACCTCTTTGCTATAGATTTTCTACACTTTAGCCATAACAGCGCCGTGCGAATCGGCGCAGTCCATCGGCCTTACTACTTTAGCACTATGGAGCGTTAAAGCATGAATACTATAGCACGTAACGACGAAAGCGCCATAAGAATTCGCCTGGCGACCCCGCATGATGCGGCTGCCATCTGCGATATCTATACGCCTTACGTGTTGACCACGGCGGTCACGTTCGATATCACTCCGCCGAGCATTGAAGAGATGTCGGCCAAGATCGAGACGATCTTGAAAGAGCGTCCCTTTCTCGTAGCAGAAGAGGACGGAGCGATCCTTGGATTTTCCTATGCTTCGGCATTCAGGCCACGCGAAGCGTACGTCCATGCCATCGAGACCTCAGTCTACATCCGCCAAGATTATAAAGGTAAGGGGCTCGGAAGACGTCTTTATACTGCTCTCGAAGAAATCTTGCGCTTGCAGCATGTCTATACCGCCAACGCATGCATCTCCTACATCGAACCACCAGACGAGTATTCCCCCGCCACGAGTCGTTTGTTCCATGAGCGCATGGGCTATGAACAGTGCGCTCACATCCCGAATTGTGGACGCAAGTTCGATCGCTGGTACGGGATCATCTGGATGCAGAAGCAGCTCTTGACCATCCCTGATGCACCGGACGATTTCACCCCGCTGCCTTTACTGGATCAGGCTGCCGTACAGACCATCCTAGCGAATGCGAGCGATCGCAGTCACGAAAAGCAGTAGCGCAAAGAACCCCGAAAAACCGAGCGCCATCTGAAAACCGAGCGTGGGAGATCCGAGGAACTGCGAGCCAAGCGTGATGAGCAGGACCATGATCGCCGTCCCCATCGAGGCCACTGCCTGACGAACCGCTGTACTGAATGACGATGCGTCGGTCATCAGTTCTCCGGGTAGATCCTCCATGCTCCATGATGTGAGCGGGCTGACGAGCCCAGACACGCCGCAAGCACGAATCCCTTGCAGTAACAAGATGACCCAGAATGCGGTCGTGGCATCGATGAAGGCCATCGATATCGAGCCTAGCGCCAAACACGCACCAAAGAACAGCACAACCGGGCGCACATGAAACTTGTCGGTCAAGTAGCCTGCGAGCGGGTTGATAAAGAGCGCAGCGATAGTGCCAGGTAGAAGCGCGAGACCCGCTTCGAGTGCACTACCACCCCATACGTTCTCGATGAAGAGCGGAATGATGAGCGTGATGCCCATGAAGCTTGCATAAAGGAAATTGGATGCCCAGAAACCAGCCATGAATTTCTTCGAACGAAAGATCTCCATGCTGATGAGAGGATCGTCGATGCGCTTCTGTCGCCTGATAAAGAGCACGAGGGCAACCGCGCCGACCACGAGAGGAACCCAAATGGTCGCGATCGTGCTGCCCGTGTCGGAAGCGTTCGAGAATCCGAGCAACAAGAACCCAAAACCAATGGCAGAGAGCACGAGCGAGATCACGTCGAGCGAAGCATGGCGCTCGATGCGCGGACCGGGCTTGATGCTCACCCATGCGAAGACGATGAGCAATGCCATGATGATGGACAGGATAACAAAGAGGCTGCGCCAACCCGATGCAGTGATGAGATAGCCGCCAATGGTCGGACCTATATTAGGCGCAAAACCGAGCGCGATGCCTGCGACCCCCATGACCGTCGCTCGCTTATTGGGTGGAAATGAGGTCATAACGACGCTCATCATCATGGGCATGAGAATGCCTGATGATATCGCTTGGAACACCCTACCGGCCAAGAGGATGATGAACGAGATTGCGAAGAGGTCGATGATGCATCCTACCAAGAAGAGACTGAGCGAAAAGACGATAAGGCCTTTGAGCGAGAAACGGCGCATCAAGAACGTGACCAGCGGAACGGTGATACCGAGCACGAGCATATAGAGCGTGGTGACCCACTGCCCAAGCGCCATGTCGACCCCAAAATCGGCTGCGATACCGCCGAACATCGCATTCATAGCAGTCTGCGAAAGATTGCCGAGCGCGGAGCCAAGAATGATGATGACGACCGGGATGATGATATACGAACCGACGCGATCGTTGCGCGAAGCATCTTTACGTGATGTCATCCTATCTCCTTCCCCTGTCGCTCTCTCTCATCTTAGCGCATCTTGCAAATGACCTGCTCAGTACGGCATCTAAGCGTTCAATTTTCCTATCATCGCAGTTCAAAAGGCTCCTCGGAGGATAAAAGCTACAAACACATAACAAAATACAGATCGCTCTCGACAAAGCGATCCAAAACCCTAAACTGAGCATCTTGGATGCTAGAATGAGAATCTGAACGGGCGACACCGCCCTTCACGCCCCTATCTTCCACGAAACCGAAAGTTGAGAACATGCTCTACCGTGAGCGCATGCGTCAAGCCAACCGTGAAGCAAAGGCCACCATTGCAGGCGTGGTTGTTGTTATCATATGTTGGCTCATCTTCGGATTCGGTCTTTATGGCATCGATATCACCATCTTCTCCACGCCCCTCTGGATCGTCATGGGCTGTTTGGGTACCTGGCTGGTCGCAATGGTGGTCAGCATCATACTCGCAACGAAGGTGATCGAAGATTGTCCGCTTGACGAAGACGATTTCGGGCGCAAATACCAAATGAAAGACGCAACACCTGTCGAAGTCTCTCCGATGATGATCGATCACGACATCATGAAGAAAGTAGAGAAGACCACGGTGCACCCCCGTAAGCCGGTCAGCAATACTGCACACCGCGCTTCACGAAACTCGGACGAAAAGAAGGCATAAGCAATGAGCTCAGTATCGCTGATCCCGCTGCTCATATTCCTCTTTGCCTGTTTGATCGTGGCGTTTCTCATCAGGAAGCGCACGCCCTACAAGAACTTCGAGCGAGAATACTTCGTCGGAGGCCGAAGCCTCGGTCCACTCGTCCTGGTCATGACCACCATCGCCACGTTCGGGTCGATCACTGCATTCGTTGGCATGCCCGGTCAAGCATGGGACTACGGCTTTGGATGGGTCTATCTTTCATGCGCTCAGATCGTTTCGCTCATCTTGCTCTTCGGCGTGATCGGAAAGAAGCTCGCTTTGATCAGTCGCCGCATCCATGCGGTCTCTCTGATCGACATCATCAATGCGCGTTATAGATCGAACGTACTGACGCTCATCATGTCATGCGCGCTCATCTTCTTCTTCACTGCGCTCATCGTTGCGCAATTGGTCGGTGCCGCAAAGATCATCGAAGCCGCTACGGGGTACGACTATTCGCTCGGATTGGCGCTCATTACGCTCACTACCGCCATCTATACGGCGATCGGCGGATTCCGTGGCGTCGCTCTTACTGATGCCATCAGCGGTATCGCCATGATCGCAAGCGGAATCGCCCTTGCGGCAGGCATTCTTGCCATTGGCGGCGGATATGAGAACATCATGCAGTCCATCAGCATCAATAAACCAGAGATGCTCGATATCTTCGCAGGCGGCAAGATGTCTATCGGGCTTTTCGTGACGCAGTGGCTCATCTTGGGCTTGCTCGTCTTCGCGATGCCACAAGTGGCAGTTCGCTGCATAAGCTACAAGGATACGCGCAGTTTGCGCCATGCGCTTTGGATCGGAACGTTCATCATCGGGTTTCTTCTAGTAGGCCTGACCGCGCTCGGCGCTCTCTCTTACGGAGTGTTCCCTGATACCCTCAATGAATATGGCAGCAACATCGATGATGTCATGCCGCTCATGATCGTACAGGTCCTGCCTCCTTGGCTGGTGGATATCGTGATCCTCGGCCCGATCGCAGCTGCCGTATCGACCGTATCTTCCCTGCTCATCAGTGCATCGGTCAATGTTATCCAAGGGATGTATGCCAATTCTGCCCTCCATCGCCATAAGCCGGTCGAACGTTGGCGCATCCGCTTCAGCGCACAGATGGCAACGCTCTTGCTCGCAGTCATCGCACTTACGGTGGCGCTCACACCTCCGGATCTCATCTGGCGTTTGAGCATGTTCATCTTCGGCGGCATCGAGGTGGTTGCTTGTTGGATCATCATCTTCGGACTATTCTGGCATCGTGCCAATAAAATAGGTGCTGTGCTTTGTCTTGCCTCAGGGCTCGTCACGTATTTCATCACATTTCCCATGGACTTGGGCCCCCTTGGCGACTTTGGTGAAGTGATCATCGCACTCGGTGTTTCACTCGTGTTCATGGTAGGCGGCTCGCTGTTCTTTCGCACCAAACGCGACCCGCACATGGAAGAGGTATTCTTCCCCGACCGCGCCCCTTCTACTACCGCAGCAGTCTACGAATTCGAACAGGGAAGTTACTCTCGTGTAAGCGATTCCCCGATCACGCGCAGACGGAGCAGAGAGAGCGACCTTACGAGATCGCACTAGAACTACGATCTGTCGACCAGCGTGCTAAGCTATACCATCATGAAGGCTACAAAGCATAACG
>CABRGJ010000093.1 GCA_902470405.1 uncultured Eggerthella sp. | reverse complement strand
AGGCGCTGCGCGTTCTGAGGAATGCGGGTTATCCAACGGTTGGTATCTACGATCCGCATGAGCAGATCCCTTTCGATTCGTGGAAGGATCATGCCACTATCGTTGTGGGCAGCTTCGAGGAACTCTCGATAGATCGCTTGAGCGCTTAGATTCCCAGTCCGTTGAGCGCTTCAAGGGCGCGATCGCGAATCTCGTCGATGCTTTGGGGTTCGCTGAGCATGCCAGGGATGATGGTGCGGGCAGCCATGTGGCCGATGGCATCAGGCGAATGATCCTTTACCGTATAGTCGCATGTGGTAAGGATGAGACGGTTGCGCTTCTTTCCGTGGTAGTGGTGTTGTAGGCCTTCGTCGATGGATAGGATCGTCACCACTTGTTCATCGACCAGGCAATTTCTGAAAACACCTTCCTCGATGCCGAGCGTGATGATCTTCTCGAATGCTCGGTAGTATTCGCGATAGCCTTCAAGGAATCCTTGGTATTTCTCGGGGTTTTCGTGGACGAGGCTTTCTAGCTCGATGAAATCGAAAGGAAGCTCGCATTTACGCATTACGTCGTAGACGATGAGCATGTAAAGCTGGACGATACGGTCGTCGATCTCGTCTTGGATGCGCTCAAGAACGGAAATGGCACGATTGGCATCGTAGATGCTCTCGAGGATCGCTTCTTTTGAAGGGAACCAATAGTAGATAGAGGATTGATTGAGCCCGATCTGGCGAGCGATCTCTGAGATGGAGGTCTTGTTATAGCCGTTTTCATGGAAGAGCTTGTTCGCAGTGACGATGATCTGTTGCCGCTGATTTGGCTTGGTGTTCGATCTACGCGAATTCGTGCGCTTCTTCAGGGCCGCGCTCCCTTTCGTATCGCTATGTGGAGCATCCTTCATGAAGTCCCTCCTCAAGCTACACGTCAGAACATAACAACAATGTATCATTATAGCTATTTATGCAGATATGAACCGAGAATCGGTTGTATTATGTGAAACATCGAACGTCGCGCATCGAGGCGCTTATCTCATGCGGGCTAGAATGCTGAAAGAAAGGAACAACATGGATAAAAAGGTCTATGAATTACTTAATGATCAGATCAATAAAGAGCTGTATTCCGCATACTTGTACATGGATTTCGCGAACTACTATGAAGAAGAGGGCCTAAGCGGTTTTGCGAATTGGTACATGATCCAAGCGCAGGAAGAGCGCGACCACGCGCTGAAGTTCCGCAGCTATCTGCATGAGAATGGCCAGAAGGTCGTGCTCGAAGCGATCGCTCAGCCTGATAAGACTTTCACCTCCTATGTTCAGCCTCTCGAAGCAGGTCTTGAGCACGAGAAATACGTCACCTCGCTCATCAACGATATCTATGCTGCAGCAGTTGCGGTGAACGATTATCGCACGATGAAATTCCTCGATTGGTTCATTGAAGAGCAGGGCGAAGAGGAAGATACGGCTGAGACCATGCTCACGCGCATGAAGCTCTTTGGCAGCGATGCTAAGGCGCTCTATGATCTCGATCAGGAGTGTGCTTCTCGCACCTATACCGCACCAGCTGAATAAGCTTATACGACCATCATCATCAAAAAAGGCTCCATCTTGGAGCCTTTTTCGTTTGCGAATAGTCTAACGTTCGACTGTCGCCAACGCATTGATTGGCTATGTCTGAGCGGACGTATCTAGTGGGGAGACTGCTGAGCATGGGTGCCGTCGAGGTGCTCTTCTGCTAGTAGCTTTCAGTGCCGAGCACCCCATTCAAGATGCTGGAGACGATCGAGATGACGATGCTCGCTACGAATCCTGATCCAAAGCTGGCGATGATGAAATCGATGCCGAACAAGGTGCCTGCCAGCCAAGAAGCCAGGTAGAGCAGCGCAGTGTTGATGATCAGGTAGAAGATGCCCAGCGTGATGACAGTGATAGGGAGTCCGATCACCTGCAGGATAGGCTTGATGGTCATGTTGAGCAACGCGATGATGAGTGCGATGATCAGAACGCTTGCCCAGGTTGATACGGTTCCACCAACCTCAATGCCGGGAACGAGCCATACAGCGACTGCGACTGCTACGAAGATGCCGATCACGCGAAGAACGAAATTCATGGTTACCACCTGCTTTCTTCTGTCGTTCTTATGAGTTCGCTTCCCTAGGATAAGCGAGCGTTTAAAAATAAAGAAGTAAACTTACGCAAATGAAAGCAACTCGTAAAAGGAATGCCTTGTGCTCGAAACCATCGAAAAGACCATTGCGAAGCACCAGCTCTTCAACGCCGCGTCGCCAACATTGCTCATGGTGTCAGGCGGCTCTGACTCTACGGCTCTTACCTATATCATGCGCGATCTTCGTGAGCGGGGGCTCGTTGGGCCGCTGGCTTGCTTGCATGTGAATCATAAACTACGTGGTGAAGACGCTGAGGCTGATCAAGCGTTCGTTGCGGCGCTCGCCGAAGCGCTCGATATTCCGTTCTTCTGCTGCGAGGTCGATATCGCGCTTCTTGCGCGCGAGACAGGCGGCAATATCGAGGCTCTAGGTCGTCAAGAGCGCTACATCGCTGCGCACGAAGCACTCGAGAGCTTGTGTCGACATGAGATGTTGCCGCTTGCAGAAGGGCGCATCGTAACGGCACATACGCAAGACGATCGTGTCGAGAACTTCTATATGCGTTCGATAAAGGGCACGGGCCCAGGTGGTTTTCGCTCGATGCTCTACCAGAATGGCCCCATCGTGCGTCCGCTCTTAGATGTGTCGCGCATCGCTCTACGTAACTATCTCGAACAGCGCGCTCAAAGTAGCGAGCTGATCGTGCGCGATGCGGCTGGCGATCTGTGGCGCGAGGACGCAACCAATGCCCATACCGATCGTTTTCGTTCGTATGTCAGACACACTATCGTCCCTGCAGCAAAGGAGCAGAATGCGCATCTGCTCGATACGTTATGCCGTACGATGAACCTCATCGCTGATGAGGATGATTTCATGGAGTCGCTAACACAGGAAGAGATGACTGCACACGTCGAGATAGGTGAAGACGAGGCGCTGTTGCTCCCAACGTTTGGAAAGCTTGCGTTGCCGATCAAGCGCAGGGCGCTCAGGATGGTCCTCGAGGGCTTGATCGGATCGGAAGGGCGCATAGAGAGCGCCACGGTCGATGTGGTGTTGCAGGCCTTCGATGAAGAGGGTCTTCCCGTTGGTGGGTATGTTGTGAACATCCAGGGCGCGGTGAGCGCTAACAAGCGGGGTGTTCTGATCGAACCCATGGCTCGTTTTCGCGCACGACGGAAACGCGCGTAGAAACCAGCGTGTCTCAGGCATAATAAGAGATGGAAATGGTAGAGAATCCCTCAGAATAAGGAGCGCACATGGCACAGCAGCCATCGATCCCCATCAATATCATCCTCGCCTCGAAATCTCCTCGTCGCAAGCAGCTGCTCGAAGATGCGGGCGTGCATTTCACGGTCTTCACCGGCTCGACCGAGGTCGATGAGACGCTCGAGCCTGATTTGTTGGCTGATCCTGAAGAGGCTGTGAAGAAGCTTGCTGAGCGCAAGGCTGGTGCGGTCGTGCAGGAGGTTCTCGCGCTCAATCCCGTAGGATTGGGCATCGTCATCGGTGCGGATACCATGGTCGTATTGGATGGCGAGATGTTGGGAAAGCCATATTCGGCCGATCATGCCCGAGAGATGCTGCGCAAGCTTTCAGGGAGGACCCACCAGGTCATTTCAGGTGTTTCGGTTTGGATGCTGCTCTTGAACGAGACAGAGGAGAAGGGCGGCGATGGCAATGTCTCCATCGGATTCCGCACGTTCACAGAAACGAGCCAGGTCACATTCAAAGAATTGACCGATGAAGACATCAACGCATATGTGGCCACTGGCGAGACCATCGACAAAGCTGGCGCCTATGGCATTCAGGGCAAAGGAGCAGCGCTCGTAGAGAAGTACGAGGGCGATTATAACAACATCGTCGGTCTTCCCGTCGACAAGCTCCTTGAGAGTTTTCCTGATCTGCTTCGTCGCGAAGTCGAGATCGAGATCGTCGAGAAAGAGGGCGAAGAGGCATAGTGATCGTACGTGCTAACGTGCGTTTTTGCGAAAGTCGAATGTAGATTTATTGCAAATTTGCTGCAATTGTTCGCCACAGGCTCACTTCGCCGAACTACCTTCATGCCTTTTGTTAAACTAACCTATTAGGCTCGTGAAACAGCCTGTATACGTCCGTCATGGAAGAGGAACGGTGGAAGGACTACATTCCGATCTCGATCGCATCCTATTCTCCGAAGAGCAGATTCAAACTTGCGTGGGAGACATGGGTGCTGCCATCACGAGGGATTATCAAGGTAAAGACTTGGTGGTCATCTCGGTTTTGCGCGGCGCGGCCATCTTCATGGCTGATCTGGTGCGTCAGATCCACCTTTCGCTTGAAATGGATTTCATGGCCGTCTCTTCGTATGGTATGGCCGCGAAGAGCTCAGGTGTCGTGAATATTCAGAAGGATCTTTCGACTGACATCACAGGTCGTCACGTGCTCATTGCTGAAGACATCATCGACAGCGGCCTTACGCTGCGTTATCTCTTCAACAATCTCGAGTCGCGCAAGCCCGCATCTATCGCTATTGCAGCGCTTTTGCGCAAGGACTTGCCTGGTCAGCCCGATCTCCCTTATCGGTATGTGGGCTTCACGTGCCCCGATGAATTCGTGGTCGGATATGGGCTCGACTATGCGGAGCGGTATCGAAATCTTCCGGACATTGGCATCTTGAAACCCGACGTCATCAAATGAGTCGCGCTTCTAAGGTGCATCGTTAGAACAGTAAGACTGAACAAGGAACATTGAGTTACATGGCACAGGATCCAAATTCAAAGAACAACAAACAACCGAACAAGCCAGGAAAGCAGCCGAATCGTCCGAAGCAGATCAACATCGTCACTATCGTGGTGTTCGCGCTCGTGGCCATCTTCTTCTTCTCGATGATCACACGCATGCCCACTGGCTCTTCGAATGGCATCACGCAGACCGACTCGTTGCTCACTTCGGAATTCACTCAGGCGGTCGAGCAGGGTAGGGTTGAAACG
>CABRGJ010000092.1 GCA_902470405.1 uncultured Eggerthella sp. | reverse complement strand
GAAGCAGGACAAGTGCCGCATGGCGGGCTCGAGGAATGGATGGCGCGGCATTATAGCAATGAATATATGCAAGAGCGCTTCCAGACCATGTCGATGAATCCCCACCAGGCAAGCCGTATATAGCAAACGAGCAGGCACAGGGGATGTTCCGCCTGCTCTGAAAGCCTTTGGGATGCCGTTTAAAGAGCGGGAAGCGAGTTTTTTAACTGGCGGATCTCATCCTTTGCATCGCTCATGATCGCATCGACATCCATACCCACCACATCGAGCATTTCTGCGGCGATCTGATACGTCTCGGGAATGCCGTAAAGACGTGCGATGCCTGCAAGGTATTCGTAGCCGAAATTCGCCTTCGAGCTGGGACCTCCAGCAGTACTGATATAGATGAGGCGTTTCGCACGACAAAGGCCTTCGGGCATGCCTTCTTCGTTGTAGTGGAACGTGATGCCATTCACCGTTACCAGTTCAAGGTAGACTTTCAGGATGGCGGGGAATGAAAGATCCCAGTAAGGCGCGCCGATCACGATCTCATCCGCTGCAGCGAATTGCTTTGAAAGATCGAACATCGAATCGCCCCAATCTTCATTTCGCTGCAGACCTTCGCGCTCGCTAAGACGTGTCCAATCCAGTGGCTTCAGGTCGAGATCGAACAAATTCACGGTTTCGACCTTGTCGATATCTTTCAGGTATTCGTCGCACAGAGCATGAGTGCGGGAGTGCTCCCAGGCGCAAGCGTTCACGAAGAGCGTGGTCATAAAGCAGATCCTTTCAGACGGTCACAGATCGGTCTTGTTTCTGCCGGAGTCAGTGCGCGTCTGCTTCGCTGCGGCAGATCGTTCATGCTGGCGTTCTCGCTCCAATTGCTCGAACTCTTCTTTCGGTAGTTCGGGCAACACTGCTTCGCGCTCTTCTTCGCGCGCGGCTCGCTCACTTTCAACGGAGCGTTCGTTGGATCGTTCTTCGAGCGTTTTGAACATCTCGCCTGCTGAAGGATTCTTCTTGACCAAGGCCTTGATGAAGTCCTTGCGTTTGCGAGCGCTGTGCGCTTCAGAGCGGACGCCTTTTCCATAATAGCCGATATCGCGACTGCTGAAATAGGCGAATGCGATGCCGATGAGCAGGTAAGGGATGATCTCGACGCCGAACACCTCGAAGCCAAGGAAGAATGCCGCGATAGGGCAGCGGCTCATGCCAGCGAAGAAGGTCATGACGCCGATCGCGGTGGCGAACGAAGGATCGATGCCCACGAGCTCTCCGAGCGAGCATCCCAAAAGACCACCGATGACCAGTGTGGGCATGATCTCGCCGCCTTTGAAGCCTGAGGCCAATGCAAGGAATACCAATGCCGCTTTGATCGCAAAATCCCAGGTACCGATCGAGCCAGCAGCTGCTTGCTTCAAAAGGTTCATGCCGCCACCTTCAAAGGTCTGCAAGCTGAAGACCATGACAAGAATGGCGATGGCCACGCCAACGAGCGCGACCGAGATATAAGGATGGCGGATCTTCTCGCGCTGCCAAGCGCGGACGGTGCGCAGGCTGCCGCCGAAGAAGCGGCCGAGTACGCCGCCCAGTGTTCCGATCAATACGACCTGCAGCATGAGCTCGGGTGTGATGGAAGGTATGGCGACACGAGGGATGATATCGCCGATCCCGAAGGGGTAGGCGATAGCGGCTGCGATGAATGCTGAAGCGACCAGCGCGATGAAGCGTGCCGGGCTGAAGGTCTTGAAACGTGTGAGCTCGAAGACCAAAAAGACCGCGCCAAGCGGGGCGAAGAAGAGTGCGCTGAAGGTAGCGGACATGCCCATGAGGGCGGCGTAGCCGTATACGTTGCGATCGGCTTTGTTCGTGAAGAGGTTCTTGAGCTTGAAGGTGCGACAGAGCACTTCACCGATCGAGGCGCCCATTTGGAACGCACTCGATTCCTTGCCGACCGCACCGCCGCCGAGCGTGGTGAGGCAGGTGCCGACCAGAATGGCGGGGGCGAGCGTGGGTGAGACGGGCTTGTTTTCACGCATCTGCATGACCAGGTCGTCAGTGCCATAGTCGTAAGGGAGCTTCATCGCTTTGTAGAATGCCAGCGAGATGATGCCGAGCACGGGCAGGAAGAAGACGCTCCACGCTGCTTGCTGACTGATATGGTATGCAGCGTTCACGCAGAGGCACAGGACGATGGAAGTGAACGCAGAGGCGATACCGACTGCCACGATGAAAACGAGGTTCGGCAGGATCTGCTTCTTATCGATGACCGATGACCAAGACATGAGCGACCAACTTTGACGTGCGGTAATACTTGTTCTTTTTATCGTGCCACTCCTTCTCGAACAGGTAAACCAAGGCTACGTCACAGCTTTGCATCAATTGAGTTACGGTTCACAGGAGCGTGCACGCACGATCGTCCGCAGCGGGAGACGTTGCCATACAATGGGAAGTTAGGAAGGAGGGTCGAATATGGAAGAAGAACTGATCTCGCTCGCGCTCATCGCGCTTCTCGCAAGCATCACGCCTTTGCTCGCGCGTTTGGTTCCCCAAAAGCTCATTCCTGAAACGGTGTTCCTGCTTTTCGCAGGTGCGCTGTGCGGCCCTCATATGTTCGGCTGGATCCATGTGGGCGATGCGATCTCGCTCCTTTCCGATCTGGGTCTGGCGTTTCTGTTCTTACTGGCAGGTTACGAGATCGATCCGAAGAATCTCTCGAACTATCAGGGAAAACGTGGATTTACAACATGGATCCTCACATTTGGCATCGCGGTCGTTGTGGTGTGGCTCTGGCCCGCGTTCTCGCTTGGAGGTATCGATGGCATCGCGGTGGTCATTGCGCTCACTACTACGGCGTTAGGCACGTTGCTTCCTATCCTGAAAGAGCGCAAGCTCATGGATACGAAGATCGGCGATGCGATCCTCTCATATGGTACCTGGGGCGAATTGGGCCCAGTGGTCGCAATGGCGTTGCTGCTTTCGACGAGAACGACGCTCCAGAGCATGCTCGTGCTGCTCGCATTCGCGGCGATCGCAGTGCTCATGGCAGTGTTCATCTCCCGTCTGAAGGGATGGAAGAAGGTCGAGACGTTCTTGCGCGAAGGAGCAGAGACCACGCAGCAGACCGTGGTGCGTGTGACGGTGCTTTTGCTCGTGGCGCTCACAGCGCTCTCAGCGGTCTTTGATCTCGATATCGTGTTGGGCGCGTTCGCGGCTGGCTTCATCCTGCGTTTCATCATCCCAGAGGGTAGTAAAAGCCTTGAGACGAAGCTCGATGGACTCGCGTTTGGCTTCTTCATCCCCCTTTTCTTCATCGTATCGGGCGCGAACATCGACCTGACTGCGGTAGGTCAAAGTCCTGATCTGCTCATTATCTTCATCGTTTTATTGCTGCTCATTCGTGCGCTCCCCATATTCATCGCCCTATCGACGGGCAAGCATCGTCACGACCTGAGTCGTAGCGCGCGCATCACGGTTGCGCTCTATTGCACGACCGCATTGCCCATCATCGTTGCGGTCACTACGGTCGCGCAGCAGTCGGGCGCGATGTCGAGCGAGGTCGCTTCTGTTCTTGTGTGTGCTGGTGCGATCACGGTCTTCGTGATGCCGGCACTCGCTTCTGCGACCGTTCGATTCTCTGACACGCACGTCATCGATCTGGCGAAAGAGATATCGGCACAACCTTCGGATATCTCTGACATCGTGAAAAGCCGTGCGGAGTTGGTACGCTTGCTCGCGAAAGCGCGTGTGCTCATCGATCGAGACGATCCTGATCTGGTCGCGCGTATCAAGCCGCTCGTCAAGCAGCTTGCAAAAGAGGACGCTCAAGATGATAAGGATATGAAGCTCTTCATCGACGAGCTGCGAAAGCGGTATAAGGACGTAACCGGTATCACACTGGTCGATGAAGAGGAGCTGTCCTTGCTAGGAGAGCAGCCTGATGATGCGCCTGAGCCGAAGAGCGGGTATGACGAAGAGGGGTATCTCGAGGTCATCGAGAAGGGCGAGGATGCTGCGACACGAAAGGAAAAGGAATGAAGGAGGGGCCGCGATGACTGATGTGATAGAGCCAAAAGGCGGTATGACCGATTACGGGTTGATCGAGCTTGACGGGACATGCAACACGCGCGATCAAGGGGGAATGGAGGCGGTGACAGGACAGCGCGTGCGCGCGAAGAAGCTCATTCGCTCCGATGGGTTGGAGAAGCTTACTGATAACGATATCCACATCCTGGTCGATGAATGCGATCTGCGTACGGTCATCGATCTGAGAACCGATGTTGAGCGAAAAGCAGCACCCGACCCGATCGATCGTATGCCTGAAGTGAAGTTCGTGAGCTTGCCGGTCTTAGCGGACAGCGCGGTCGGCCTTACGCATGAGCATAGCTTGCGTTCGCTCTGGGATGAATTCCTCAAGCTGAAGGGCGACCCGATGGGTGTGATCAGCAAGACCTATCCGCTCATGTTGTTGGGCGATGCGGGAGTTGCCGCTTATAAGCAGTTCTTCGAGATTTTGCTCGCGCAAGAGCAAGGCGCGGTGCTTTGGCACTGCTCGGAAGGCAAGGATCGCACGGGCGTAGCGAGCATGCTCATCCTCTTTACGCTTGGCGTTCCTCCTGCCACGATCATGGAAGATTATCTTGCGACGAATCTTTTCGCGCGTCAGAAGATGAAGCGCATCGCGAACGATCTGAAGAAGGTTCATGTCGCAGACAAGAGCGATGAAGCGCTGCTGGCGTTGATCTGCGCACACGAGGAATACATGGATGCAGCGATGGAGGCGGTCAAGGGGAAATATGGCAGCCTCGATGCTTATCTGACCGAGGCGCTCGATCTTACGCCCGAGAAGCGCCAGCTCCTTGCCGAGAAATATCTCTTCTAGGTGCTGATACGCCGCGCATTTGCAGCCAAGCAGCGAAGCGAGCGAGCTCATCGATCGATCGATGCTCGTTTGCCTTTTGGTTTCTGAATACAAGGGTGGGTGAGCCGTAGAACGACTCGCTGCTTCTTTTTATCTTTTAAAGTGAAGCAGCGCAGCGACGCATGAGCGAATCCGCGTAGCGGATTCGAGAACAGGGAAGCGGG
>CABRGJ010000091.1 GCA_902470405.1 uncultured Eggerthella sp. | reverse complement strand
AACGTAATCGGCAAGCATGTACGTGACCTCGCTTCACGCTGGGGCACCCATAAAAAACACCTCCCGGGTGGGAGGTGTTCAAAGCATGATAGGAATAAAAAACTTAGAGTCCGAGTGCTTTTTTCAATGAAGAAACGCGGCGACGTGAGACGGGGATCTTTTCCTCAACGCCATCAAGCGTAAGCAATAAGGTACCGCCAGATTGCGGTTCGACTTCCTTGACCAGCGAAAGATTGACCAAATAACCGCGATGTACGCGGAAAAAGCCATGGCCATCGAGCGTCTTCTCGAGCTGCGCCAAGCTGACCGTCGAGAAGTAGCGATCCGTATCTGTTTGGAGATAAGCATAATCATCGCGAGCCATGACAAAACGGATCTGATCGATGTTGATGAGGATCTTCTTGCCGCCCTTTTCAACGGGAATGCGCTCGGCTTTCTGAGCGCGTGCATGCAAGACCACGTGTTCACGAACACGCGCAAGCGCATGAGAAAGGCGCTCTGTCTCGACTGGTTTAACCAGATAATCGACCGCATTCACCTTGAATGCATCGAGGGCAAATTCGCTATAGGCAGTTACAAAAACGACTGCGGGTGGGAATTTCAGATGTTGAAGTGCCTCGGCCAACTGAAGACCGGTAGCCTCGGGCATATTGATATCAAGAAACATCACATCGCAAGGATATTCCTTGAGTTTTTCGATAGCCTCGCGAACACTGGCTGCCTCGGAAACGACCTCGGCCTGATTGAGTTCGCCCAACAAAAAACGTAATTCGGAGCGTGCTGGCGCTTCGTCGTCTACAATAATCGCTTTTAACAACACGACCTCCTCTGTGTAAAGTGAAAACTTACAAAATCGTGCCTATTATAGACTATTACACAACGTTATGCAGTGTCTTTATCACGCAAACCGTATTCAAAACAGATTATCATGCCGTCGATCTTGCGCACTGGGCCACAGACATATTACGCCTGTTCGGAGCGCCCTTGCACACGATCATTAGAACTGACCGGAGGCACAGTCTTTCAGATAGAGCGTGACCTGCGTTCCTTTGCCTAGTTCGCTCTGGTATTCCATGTAGGATTCTTCGCCATAATACCCTCGAATGCGATCATTCACGTTCTTGACCGCAATGCCAAGGCCTGTTTGCGAACTTGGGCTCATGATGTTCTTAAGGGCCTCCTCGGTCATGCCAAGACCATTGTCAGATACATACAGATATACATCTGCAAGCTTGATCTCGCCACTAATTGAAATGACGAGCTGCCCTTCTGCAGGAAAACCGTGCTTGATGGAGTTCTCAACCAAGGGCTGGATCATGAATGCCGGCACCATGAGCGCTTTCACGTCGTCGCTGATCGAAACTTCCACACAGAGGCGATCTTCGCCAAAACGCGCTTGCTCGAGCGAAAGATAACGGACCGTCTGCTCAACTTCTCGCGCAAGCGGGATCAGGTCGGATGCATTCTCTAGAGCCTGACGATAGAACACTGCGAACTCACGCAATAAGACGCGCGCTTTCTCAGGGTCGGTCCGGATCAAGGATGCCATCGTATTGATGGTGTTGAAAAGAAAATGGGGATTGATCTGGCTTTGCAGCGCTTTGAGTTCCATGCTGGTCGCAAGTTTCTTCTGCTCTTCGAGCTCCATCGCAGCGATCTGCGTGGAGATAAGCTGCGCGAAGCCCTCTGCGATCGAAACTTGTGTCTCAGTGATGCGCGAAGCAGACGGGTAATAGAACTTCAACGTTCCGACGATGCTCGAACCGATCTTGAGCGGCACGATGATAGCGGCTTTGATGCCACGCACCTTGTTGGGCAACCCTACTTCTTCAGGATTGTTCAACACGCGCGTTTGTCCATCTTTGAGCGTCTGCCTGGTCGCGATCGTACGAATACTGCATTCGAGCCGACCTAGCTCATCTTCACCAGCACCACAATATCCCAAGATGACCTCGGTATCGGTGACCGCAACAGCTGATGCGGATGATGAGCGGTACAAGATCTCGCAGGCATGCTGCGCGCTGGTGGTATTGAATCCGCCTTGGATCCCTTCGAGCAGATCGCTCGCAAGGCCAAGCACCGAAAGCGATTGGCGGGCGCGAATCTTATCAGGATCGAGCATGAGCGCGATCGTGATGAGCAAGAAGATCGTGAAAAGGATGCCCGAAATGCCGATGAGCAAAGGGTTCTTCTCTCCGAACATCGCCCAGCCCAGCGCACACCCCGAGATGAGCGCAAGGCACAATGAAAGGATCTCCAAGAAGACATAGATGTTGTGGCGTGGGAAATTCATGTTCACTCCTGCAAAGGATGCGAATCGCGAACTAACCCGCGAAAACGCCCAATTCATTACTTATAAGAATAATAGCGGCAAATAGCAGGAAGAACCCGAACAAAAAGCGCAATTTCCGCTCGGGAATATAACGGATGAGCGATGCACCGAAAAGCGCACCTGGAATGGAACCGATCGCCATCGCGATACCTGCAATGTAATCGACGTTTCCGTGCATGCATTGCGTGATGACTCCCGGAATGGCGAGAAGGACCACCGCAACCAGGCTCGTTCCTGAAGCCTGCTTCATCGTAATGCTAAGCAGAGAGATGAACAGCGGCACCATGATGAAACCACCGCCTACACCAACATAACCTGATGCGAAGCCTGCGACCAGGCCGATCGCGGCGCCGATCACACACATCTTCGCAGTAACTCGTTTCTGCTCCTCGCGTAGCTGCTTCTTCTGCTCAGCGAGCGCGGCCTCTTGTCGTACGCGTTCTTCTTCAATCTGCTCGCACGTAAGCTCTTCGTCGGCGAATTCCGCTCG
The DNA here is from genome assembly GCA_902470405.1 of uncultured Eggerthella sp. Lineage (GTDB taxonomy): Bacteria > Actinomycetota > Coriobacteriia > Coriobacteriales > Eggerthellaceae > Anaerotardibacter. The sequence continues at coordinate 2,297 of CABRGJ010000091.1, read as the reverse complement.
GAAACGCTGAAGCGTCGCATGCGTGGAAAGATCGGAACGCGAACGCTTTGGCATATTCAAGGCCTTCTTGAACATCGTCACAGCAGAATAGACGATGATGAGTGCAGCACAGGCCATGATCGCGATATCAGGCGAATTCGTTGCAGCAAGCACTCCAAGAGGAGAGGTGAGCGCACCGGCGATACCAGCTGCTAAGCCGATCTTCGCGATGCAAGTGCCATTCTTGAGATGCGTGATGCAACCCGCAATGGAAGTGGGCACGATGGTGAAAAGCGAGGTTGCGGTGGACGCGATCGCACTCATGCCGAATCCCAAACGAAAAACAGGGACCATGAGCGTTCCGCCACCGATGCCAAGAAGGCCAGAGAAAAGACCGACGACAAGACCGAAGACGATAGCGAGCACGAACTGTTCGAGCACGATATGCCCTATTCCTCTTCAGCAAGATCAAGAAGGATCTCGCCGGTCATTCCTGCATCAAGGCTCGAATTCGGAACAGAAACTTCGATCTCTTCACCAGCTTCGCGAGCAAGCGCTGCCTGGATGAGCGCCTGCTGCAAGACCGCATCGTTCTCAGTCTGCGCCATGAGCTGTACCCATGCGCGCTGGAAATCAAAGTATTTATCACAATACTTCTGGGCATACATCACTGCCTCGGAGGTCGCGACCGTGGCCGCCTTGCGATAAGCCGCCTTATCAGGACGAACGAGCGAACGCAAAAGCGCCGTTTTCTTGATGCGTTTTTCAAGACCGCGCTCAAGGAATGGCCCTGGATAGGGTTCAAGAGACGAAGGCTTGATCTGCAAGAGATCGATCTGTGACTGGCTGAACTCGATCTTGTAGTATTCGTAGACCCAACGAAAGATGTCTCTACGGAAACGATGTCCCTCATGTCGCTCTTGCGGTGGAAGATGACGCAGGTACCATTGGTTATCGAACCACACATCCGAACCGTACATGCGTAAGTTGATGAGATAATCCAGATCCTCGCCGCGGGGAATCCAGGGGTCGAAGCATACGCGCATATATGCTTGCTTGTGCAACGCAAGGCAGCCACCGCACACATGGTTCGAGCGCGAAAGGCGCGGACCCGACATCGCTTTCGTGATCCAATTGTTGAAAGCTGAGCCTTGCTGCCAAAAGCGGTTGTACCATTTGTTCTGGCTCATCGAAAGATAACTGCCCTTAGCATTCAGATAATAGCCCGATTTTGCAAGGATCGGGATCTCTCGACGCGTCAGCTTACCAAGGCCATACATTGCTTTGGTCAAGAATTCGGGGTCTTCGACCACTTCATCATCATCAAGGAAGACCACTGCATCAAAACCGAGAATATTCGACACCACGATGCCTAGGTTGCGCACCGCTGAATAACCTTGCACGCCGATCTTCTCTGAAGTGTCTCCAAATCCGAGTTGTTCAAGACGCTGCTGGATGATGGCCGCTTCGCTCTCACTGATGACGAGTGTGTGCATCTGAGAGAATCGATCCACGATCGCTTTGACCTTTTCGACCGCTTCATTATGCGAGACGGTGATGATCACCTGTCCGAGACCGCGAACATGCTGGAGCGAATCAAGGCAACGTGCGAGCGTACCAGGAGCATCCAATGGGGTCGGATGATCGTAGATACTCTCCGCGATGGGCTTGCCGACATCGCTAGCGGCTTGATGGAAGGTTGGGATGATGACGGCTGGATTCATGATGCTCTCCTCGAAAGTAGCGTATTCATTGTAGCGCAAGAAACCTTGTTCTACTTCCCGCCGCGATGCCGAGGATGACCGCGACGCTCGCGTATGCGTTCTGCTTCGAGGCGTTTGGCGTGCACCTCTTCGTTCTCTTGCTTCAAGCGAAGATAGGATTCGAGACGTTCAGGAGCAAGTGTTCCCTGTTCTACCGCCTCGCGCACCGCACACCCAGCTTCACGATCATGCGCACAATCGCGGAACTTGCACTGTTGTGCTAGCTCTTCGATCTCACTGAACGTTGCCTTTATGCCCGCATCGGCATCCCAAAGACCGAGCCCGCGAACACCTGGCATATCGACGATGGAGCCCCCTTGTGGCAGCGGGATGATTTCACGTGAAACAGTAGTGTGCCTGCCCTTTCCATCCGAAGCTCTTACCGGTGTGGTACGTTGTATCTCTTCTCCTACCAGGAGATTTACCAAACTAGATTTACCTACTCCACTGCGCCCGATCAAAACAGCGGTGCTGCTATTCTGTGCTATCAAACGTGCCACAGCATCGATCGAGGATCGATCATCTTGATTGACCACGAGCACCGGATCCGCCCCA
>CABRGJ010000090.1 GCA_902470405.1 uncultured Eggerthella sp. | reverse complement strand
CGGTGCGATGCGCGAAGCCAAGAAGCACGGATTCGTTGCTGAGGATGGATCATTGCGCACTGATCTGACTAAGGAATTCGAGCTTGCTGATGGTACGAAAGCGCAAGCACACCTGATCGATGTCTATCATGACCCGCGCAGTAATAATTCGGGCAATGCAGGTATGACATTCGTTGTTACCGTACCGATGGACGAAGAGGGCATGAATGCAAGCGCTACCAATGCTGGTGGGTGGGATCATGCGCAGCTGCGCGCATCATTGAACAACGATCTTTTCTCTCAGCTCCCTGAGGATCTACAGAATTACATCGTCGAGGTGAAGAAGCCCACTAATAATACCGGTAGCACTACATCGAGTGATGCGGTCACCATCACCAATGACAAATTGTTCGCACCTTCATTCGTTGAGCTGATGGGTGTCTCTGAAGGCGATATTGGGTATGCAGAAGTGCTGAATGCTGAAGGCTTGCAATATCTTTTGTTCGAGAACGACTCGTTCAAGGCAGAGTTTGAGAAACAGTTGGCAGAGTGCGCTCAGCTGGTGGTTACGCAGCCCCAACCCTGAAACGGCGGATCAGTTCTTTAGTCAGGGAGCCGGCTATGACACTGAACAAACAACCCCGCTTTCCATGCCTGCGAATGATAAGCTTTCGGTCGTCATTTGCTTCTGCATCTGATCGTTTTGGATCGCCAAAGCAGCGCGATCGGGAGCTAGAGGTGCGCTTGGATGAGTTGTGGGGAATAGCCTGCTTCTTGAAGCGCATGGACGATGCGTCCTTTGTGGTCGGTACCGAAGGCTTCGATCGTGACGCGCAATTCAACGGCAGCGCTGCGGTTTGCAGTGACGAACTGATTATGATCGAGGCGAATGACGTTACCGTTCTGCTCTGCCACGATCGATGCAACATTCACCAGCTCGCCAGGGCGATCGGGCAGTAGCACCGAAACGGTGAAGATGCGGTCGCGCTGGATGAGACCATGCTGTACGACCGTTGCCATGGTAATGACGTCCATATTGCCGCCTGAGAGGATCGAGACGATCTTCTTATCGAGCATGTTCAGGTGCTTCAATGCGGCGATGGTGAGCAGGCCAGAATTCTCAACGACCATCTTGTGGTTCTCGACCATGTCCAAGAAAGCGACGATGAGTTCATCATCGCTCACCGTGATGATCTCGTCGATATTTTCCTGGATGTAAGGAAAGACCTTATCACCTGGCTCGAGTACTGCAGTGCCGTCAGCGATAGTGCTGACATGTGGCAGTTTCACGACATGCCCTGCTTCGAGCGAAGCCTTCATACAGGCAGCACCTTCAGGCTCTACGCCGATCACCTTGATGCGCGGGTTGAGCAGTTTTGCAAGCGTCGAGACACCTGATGCTAGACCGCCGCCACCAATAGGAACGAGGATCGCATCGACCAGTGGAAGTTCCTGCACGATCTCCATTGCGATCGACCCTTGGCCCGCAGCGACCTGTAGATCATTGAACGGATGGATGAACGTGAGACCTTTTTCCTCGGCCAGTTGCATCGCGTGTTCGTAGGATTCGTCGTAGACTTCACCGGCCAACACCACTTCTGCGCCATGCGCCTTGGTGCGCTCGACCTTGATGTAGGGTGTGGTGGTAGGCATGACGATGGTGGCGGGCACGCCAAACTTCTTGGCAGCGTAGGCTACGCCTTGCGCGTGATTGCCTGCCGATGCGGTGATGAGCCCACGCGAGCGCTCTTCATCGGTGAGCGTTGAGATCTTGTAGTAGGCACCGCGCACCTTATATGCTCCGGTTCGCTGCATATTCTCTGGCTTCAGATAGATATCGTTTCCGGTCTCTTTGCTGAAGTGCGGGCTGTAAATGAGCTTTGTTTCCTGGGTGACCTCTTTGACTCTCTTGGAAGCATCTTCGAACGTATCGATCGTGAGCATGGTGCGTCGCATCCTTCGTGTAGTGTTGTTTCGGGCATTTCTTATGCCAGGATTGGGTTTTCGTGGAATAATGAAAACGCCTTTTCTATTGTAAATAAGTGAAGCGCAATTGAAAGCATTAGTTGGTAAGAGTGGAAGAGCAACGCATGAAAGTAGTTCGTACGGACAATGCACCAGCGGCGATCGGGCCGTACTCGCAGGGAATCGTCGTAAATGGGATGCTGTTCGCATCAGGTCAGATCGCACTTGACCCGCATAGCGGCGAGATGGTGGGAAGCACTATTCAAGAGCAGGCTGAGCAGGTCATGAAGAATGTGACTGGCCTATTGGAAGCAGCAGGGACCGATCTGGACCATGTGGTGAAGACTACCTGTTTCTTGGATGACATCGATGATTTCGTCGCATTCAATGAAGTGTATGCGCGATATTTTGATAAGAATCTTCCTGCGCGCTCAGCAGTCGGTGTTGCGGCGCTTCCCAAGGGGGCACTCGTCGAGGTCGAAGTGGTGGCTGTTGTCGACTAACGCGGGCAAGCTCATCATCTGTCCAACGCCACTCGGAAACTTGGGCGATATGACCGTACGCGCACGTGAAGCGCTCGAAGCATGCGATATGGTCTGTTGTGAAGATACGCGCGTTACGGGCAAGCTGCTTTCGGCGCTCGGCATCTCGAAGCGGCTCCAGCGCTTGGATGAGGCTAGCATCGCCGCAAAAGCGGACGCGGTGCTCGATCGCGTGGAGGCTGGGGAGTGCGTGTGCTATTGTTCCGATGCGGGCATGCCAGGTGTCTCCGATCCTGGTCAGCGCTTGATCGATCGGGCACACGAACGTGATCTCTCTGTCGAGGTTCTGCCTGGTGGTACGGCGGTTGCGACTGCCTATGTGGCGAGTGGTTTCACGGCATCGAACTTCTATTTCGGCTCCTTCTTTCCACGTAAGGCAGGGGAGCGTCGAGCAATACTTAAATCACTCTCTGTGCTCGATGCGGTACTTGTGTTCTACGAAAGCCCGCAGCGGATCGCTTCTGCGCTCGAAGCGGTGGCCGAAGTGCTTCCACAGCGTCGGGTAGCAGTCTGCCGTGAGCTCACGAAACTTCATGAGGAAGTGGTACGTGGAAGCGCAGCTGAAGTTGCTACCATCTTCACGCTACGTGCGATGGAGTCTTCCATCAAGGGTGAGATCGTATTGGTGATCGATGCGCCCGATAAAACTGAGGAGCGCCTCCGCGCAGATTCGAGCAGAGGCGATGCGGCGATAAAGGCTGCGGAGCTGCTGGCAGCGGGCGATCTTTCCAAAAAGGAGATCATGGCGCATCTTCGCGAGACCTACGGGCTCTCACGCAACGATGCTTACGAGATCGTTCATGACGCTTGATTCGCGAATGGCTTGCAAGTGGCTATCGATATGACTGAAAGGATTCTTGTATGACCGCGATCCTCTTTCTTTGTCACGGGAATATCTGTCGCTCTCCTATGGCTGAATTCGTCATGAAGGACAAGCTCGATCGCGCAGGGTTGGGCGAGGTGATTCAGGTCGAATCTGCGGCGCTTCATACCGATGAGATCGGTTCCGACATTCACCGTGGTACGCGCAAGATCCTCGAGCACTATAGCATCCCATTCATGCCTCGCGCTGCGCACCTCGTTCGCCGTGAAGACTACGATCGTTTTGACTATATCGTAGGCATGGATGAATACAATCGTCGCGATATGATGCGTTTGTTCAGAAATGATCCTGAAGAGAAATGTAGTTTGCTGCTGGATTGGGTTGGCCTCTCGCGTGATGTTGCCGATCCCTGGTACACGGGCGATTTCGAAACGACTTTCGACGACGTGGATGCTGGTTGTACCGTGCTTCTCGAGCATTTGAAACGTTCGCTGCGTTTCTAGCTTGCGTATGCTTGCGCCTGTCATCCGCCATTTTGTGCTTGAAAATGTGTGGCGACGTGATTATCATGGTTCTAAACCGATGATGGGGAAGACGGCAGTGACGTGCTTCAAGCGAGTCAGGGATGGTGGAAGCCTGATAGCGAACGAACTGACCAATGGGCCTCAGAGGGTCTTTGCGAACCGGAGCGATTCGCAGTAGTGAAGAACGGGAGCTCCCGTAATAGAGCAGAGGTGTTCGCGCGTGGTGCGAGCAGTTCATGAGAGGATGCAAAAGCATCAAGCAGTGGTGGCACCGCAGGAGTTCGCTCTTGTCCCTGCACGGAAACGTGAAAGGAGACAGGGCGTTTTTTTTATGTCCGGTCTTCGGAAAGGAGAACACATGACAAACCGCACCAGCACCGAGTACAAGACCTATCTCGCAGAGGATGAATTGCCTAAAGAATGGCTGAACATCCGTGCGTTCATGAATACCGATCATGCGCCGATCCTAAATCCAGCAACGCTTGAGCCGATGACGGTCGCCGATCTTGAGCCGGTTTTCTGCACAGAGCTTGCCAAGCAAGAGCTGAACGCGACCGATAAGTTCATCCCGATCCCGAATGAGGTGCGCGATTTCTATCGTATGTATCGACCGAGCCCGCTTATTCATGCGAAGTTTCTAGAGGAAGCGCTCGATACGCCTGCAAAGATCTACTACAAGTTCGAGGGCAATAATACTTCGGGCTCACACAAGCTCAATTCAGCGATCGCGCAGGCATACTATGCTAAAGAACAAGGATTGAAGTGCCTTACCACCGAAACAGGCGCGGGCCAATGGGGTACTGCGCTTTCGATGGCGACTGGTTTCTTTGGGCTCGATCTCCATGTCTTCATGGTGAAGTGCTCTGCAATGCAGAAACCGTTCCGCAAAGCGGTCATGGAGACTTATAATGCGCGCGTTACCCCGTCTCCTTCTATGGAGACCAATGTCGGTCGTTCGATCTTGGAAAAGGATCCTGATAACACCGGTTCGCTCGGTACGGCGATCTCGGAAGCGGTCGAGGAAGCGGTATCCACTGAAGGGTGCCGTTACACGCTCGGGTCAGTGCTCAATCAGGTGCTGCTCCATCAGTCCATCATTGGTATCGAGACGAAAGCCGCACTCGAGAAGATCGGCGTGAGACCTGATATTCTGATCGGTTGCGCGGGCGGCGGATCGAATCTAGGCGGGCTTATGGCGCCATTCATGGCGGATAAGCTCGAGGGGAAGGACGCACCGTATTTCATCGCGGTCGAGCCTGCAAGTTGTCCAACGCTTACGCGTGGTAAGTTCGCCTACGACTTCTGCGATGTGGGCAA
>CABRGJ010000089.1 GCA_902470405.1 uncultured Eggerthella sp. | reverse complement strand
CAGGTCCGCGTTCGCACGGGCACGGTCTACATCGCGCTCACGGTCATCTGTATCATCGCGTCGAACACCACCACAGCCATCTACTTGGCCGCGCTCTCGGCTATCTGCGCGGGCGAATTCTACTACATGCTCCGCTCCGATGCGAAGCTGCCTAACGAGTTTCTCGGTATTTGTGCGTCTGCATCATTCCCGCTGGTCATGTGGCTGTTTGGCATTAATGGCCTCATCATTGCCATGGCGTTGTTCATCATCGTGCTACTTGTGTGGTACGTCTTCTGGCTGCACGCGCGCATCACCGATGTGGCTGTCAGCTTGTTCGGCGCCACATACACCGGTCTGCTCATGTCTTCTGCCATGCTCATTCGCATGTCGTTGCCTGAATTCTGGGGCGGCGTGCTCATCCTGGGCATCTTTTGCAGCGTGTGGGGCAACGACGCTTTTGCCTATCTGGTTGGCTCTAAGATCGGCCGACACAAGATGACGCCGCAGGTCAGTCCCAAGAAAAGCTGGGAAGGATTCTTTGCCGGCCTCATTTTCTCCATGGCGTTCTGGTGCTTGTTCCCGCTCATTCCGGGTGTTTCGATGAACATCGTGCAAGCGCTCATCTTTGGCGCGGTGTGCGGTTGTCTCGGTGTGATCGGCGACCTGGTCGAAAGCCGCATCAAGCGCAACTCCGGCTTCAAGGATTCTGGAACCATCATGCCTGGTCATGGTGGTCTTCTTGATCGCTGTGACTCGCAGTTCCTTGTCACGCTCGGTTCGTCGATGCTGCTTATCTTCGGCCAGTGCATCCCGTTCGTCTTTTCAGGCACGGGACTGCTGTTCTCGTAGGCAAGCTGCTGTTCGCGAAGTAACGAGCAAGCCGTTGCCGGGACCGAATCGGTCCAGACCAACTGGAACTGGCTCAAAACCAACCTATGAACAGGGGAGATATGACTGACACAAGCTACGCTCCATCAGCGGATCGTTCGACGCGCGCACCAAAGCGCATCGCAGTGCTGGGTTCGACCGGTTCCATTGGCACTCAAACGCTCGATGTGGCACGCCAACATCCGGAGTCTGTCGAGATCGTAGCTATCAGCGCGAACACGCAGGCTGAAGCCTTGCTTGAGCAGGCACGCGAATTTGGTGTGAAGCACGCGGTCCTGGCCGACGAAGATCTGTGTGACACCTGGCGTACTCGTTTCGCAGAAGTAGGTACCGACCTGCACGCAGGTGCTGATGCCATCGTCGAGCTCTGCAATCTTCCCGAGGTCGACATGGTCGTGAATTCCCTGGTCGGAGCTGCGGGAATGCGTGCAAGCTACGCTACGCTCACGGCTGGCAAGCACCTCGCATTGGCCAACAAGGAGTCGCTCGTGGTGGGCGGCGATGTGCTCATGCCGCTCTCGAGCACGGCGCTATCTACCAGTGCCTGCTCGGTGAAGACCCCCATGAAGTAACACGCTTGTGGGTCACTGCATCGGGCGGCCCCTTCCGCGGCAAGACCACTGCTGAATTACAGCACATCACACCAGATCAGGCGCTTAGTCATCCCACATGGAACATGGGGCGCAAGATCTCGATCGACTCATCCACGCTCATGAACAAAGGGCTCGAGGTCATCGAGGCGCACCATCTTTTTAGCATGCCCTACGACAAGATCGCGGTCGTAGTACAGCCGCAGAGCGCGATTCACTCTATGGTCGAGTTCACGGATGGCTCGGTGAAGGCCCACCTTGGTACTACCGACATGCGCATCCCGATCCAGTTCGCGCTCAGCTATCCCGCGCGCTGGTCGGCGCCGGTCGAGCCGCTCGATTTTCGTACGCTCGGTTCATTGCAGTTCGAAGCTCCTGACCTGGAGACATTCCGTTGTCTCGCGCTCGCGATCGAGGCGGGCAACACGGGCGGTACGTTGCCGGCGGTCATGAATGCAGCGAATGAGATCGCGGTCGCAGCGTTTTTGGATGAGCAGATTCCCTATCTGGGTATTGCAGCTCTGGTCGAGCAGGCCATGGAACACGCGGTGGCACAGGGGTGGGTCGAGCCTGCAACGAGCATCGAACAGCTGCTCGAGCTGGATGCACGCACGCGCTCTCTCGCCCGCGACCTTGCAAGCCGAATGTAGGCCGCTGATCTTCCTGTGTTCTCGCCCGCGACCTCGCGAAACGTTCCTAAATTTGTAAAACTTGCGGCGTTCACCGTCCGTCAGTAGTATCAATCCTGCACACTCCTATAATTACCTGCATGGATATTCTCATTACGATTCTCATCGCCACGCTCGTGTTGGGCTTTCTCGTGTTCATTCACGAGGGAGGCCACTTTCTTGCTGCGCGCGCGTTCGGCGTTCGTGTTACCGAATTCATGATCGGCCTGCCTGGTCCAAGCATCGGCTTCACATGGAGAGGCACGCGTTTTGGTGTTACGGCCATTCCGCTGGGTGGTTACGCGGCGGTTTGTGGTATGGGCACTGGCGAGCCGAGCCCCTACCTCAAACAGGTGCTCGCTTATATGTATGAACACGGTACGGCGGACATGGAGGACTTGGCTTGCGCGCTTGGCATCACCGACGATGAGGCCTATCAGGCCTTGGAAGAGCTCTGCGAGTGGGGCAGCCTCAAGCGTCCCACACGTCGCGATAAGACGAACACCTATCGTACACCTGCACTGTCAGCGCGCACGGAGGCGGGTCAGAAGTTTCCTGCTCGCGAACTGGGACAACCTGATCCCATTGCCGATCTCGATGCGTTCTTTGCGGCCGAACAGCGCCAGCAATATCGTATGTTGCCCTTTTGGAAGCGTGTTACGATCCTCGTAGCAGGGCCTTTCATGAACCTCCTGTTCGCCATGATCGTTTTCGTGATCCTCTACTCGATCGTCGGTGTAGACATTCAAATGCAAAGCGGGGAGATCAGGCATTTCGTTCTCTCGCCCTTCGATGCTATCGTTGCGGGATTCAAGTATATCGGTGCGGTCGCCCTGGCCATCCTTAGCCTGTTCAACCCTGCCACTGCTGCCGAGACCGTTTCGCAGTCAACGTCGATCGTGGGCATCGCGATCCTGTCGAAAACCGCACTTGAAGCAGGGTTTCTCAACTTGCTTTCCTTCTCGGCTATCGTGTCAGTCTCGCTCGGTCTGGCAAACATGTTGCCCATCCCTCCGCTTGACGGCGGCCGCTTCGTCATCGAGATCTACCAGAAGATCCGTCGTCGCAACATCTCGATCCGCGCGCTGAATTATTTGAGCGTGGCGGGCATATGCCTGTTCCTCGCGTTCTTCGTATTCATGGTGAATCAGGATGTGCAGCGCTTCATCTTCGGGAATTGGGGGTAGCGATGACGAGATCAAGTGGATCTATCAGGAATAACACACCTGCGAACTCCAGTACGCCCATCAAGCCTGATGCGCACGCCAAGCCTGACGCACACGCCAAACCCAACACGCTCACCAACCGCATCTACGTGGGACAGGTACCCGTTGGCGGGGGAGCGCCGTGCGCGGTTCAATCCATGCTCAACCTGCCGCTTTCGGCCGTCGAAGAAAACCTCGCGCAGATCGAGCGCGTGGCACAGGCCGGGTGCGACATCATTCGCATCGCCATCCCGCACGCCTCCGACCTGGGTTTTTTCCAGAAGATCTGCGAGCACTCACCGTTGCCTGTTGTGGCCGATATTCACTTCAGCGCCGATCTCGCCATCGAGGCCGCCCGTCGTGGCGCGGCCAAGCTGCGTATCAATCCCGGTAATATCGGTGGTCTCGAGGCTACTATCCCTGTGCTTGAAGCTGCACGTCAAGCGGGGATCCCGATCCGCATCGGTGTGAACGCCGGGTCGCTCGACGCTCGCTTGCGCGACGATGCTACCTTGTCGCTCCCTCAGAAGCTCGCCGCATCCGCGCGCGAATATGTGGAGTTCTGTGAGGCAGAAGGCTTCACTAACCTGGTGGTTTCTGCCAAAGCGCACGATGTTCCCACCACGGTCGAGACCTATCGAATCATCTCGAGCGAACTTCCGCATATTCCGTTGCACATTGGCGTGACCGAGGCGGGAACGCTCTTTCAAGGGCTCATCAAATCAGCCAGTGGCCTGGGTATTCTTCTTGAGGAAGGTATCGGCGATACCATGCGCATCTCGCTCACGGACGATCCGGTCGAAGAAGTGAAGGCCGCCTGGATGTTGCTCGGTTCGCTTGGTCTGCGCCTGCGTTATCCCGAACTCATCAGTTGCCCCACATGCGGCCGCTGCCAGGTGGACTTGATCGGCCTTGCTAAGCAGGTCGAAGCTCGATTGCAAGAAGTGTCGCGCCCGCTGCGCGTAGCCGTGATGGGCTGCGTGGTGAATGGCCCTGGCGAGGCGAAAGATGCCGACATCGGTGTTGCATGCGGTGATGGTCAGGGCATCATATTCGCAGTTGGGCAGGTCATTCGCAAGGTTCCTGAAGCATGCATCGTCGACGAGCTTTTCGCCGAGATCGCCAAGCTGCCTTAACACCGAAACGCTTCAGCGAATCGTACGCCAACTGATACAATAATCAAAAAGCACGCACACGAGAGGAACACACCCCATGAGCGAGATTCTCTACATGTCCAACCTGTACGCTCCGACGCTGAAGGAAGACCCGGCCGACGCCGAGATCGCATCTCACAGATTGTTGATGCGCGCGGGCATGATCCGCAAGGTCGCCTCCGGCATCTACGCGTTCTTGCCGCTGGGCATGCGTGTGCTCTCGAAGGTCGAGGCCATCGTGCGCGAAGAGATGAATGCGACAGGTGCGCAAGAGATCCTCATGCCTGCCCTCCAACCTGCGGAATTGTGGCTCGAGTCTGGCCGTTGGGACGATTATGGTCCGGAGCTCATGCGCATGAACGACCGACACGATCATGGCTTTTGCCTGGGCCCCACGCACGAGGAGCTCATCACGGCGCTCGTTCGCAACGAACTGCGCAGCTATCGTCAGCTGCCATGCACGCTCTATCAGATCCAGACCAAGTACCGCGACGAGATTCGCCCGCGCTTCGGTCTGCTTCGCAGCCGCGAATTCATCATGAAGGACGCATACAGCTTTCATGCTGATGCCGAGTCGCTTCAGCAGACCTATGACCAGATGAGCGAAGCATACGGCGCCATCTGTGAACGCTGCGGGCTCGATTATCGTCCGGTCGAGGCTGATTCCGGCCAGATCGGTGGCAAGGTCACAACA
>CABRGJ010000088.1 GCA_902470405.1 uncultured Eggerthella sp. | reverse complement strand
GTTTCATGTCGAGGCGGCACGTGAGCTCATTGCGCAAGAGCCACCAATCCGTAATAGCGTTGAGTTGAAGCGTGCGGCGATTTCTCGCCTTGGCAAGAAGTGCATCGAGTTGACTGATGTGAGCTTTGCTTTTGATGGAAGCAAAGAGCCGGTGTTGAATGACCTAACATGGCTCATCGGACCTGGTGACCGTTATGGTGTGTTTGGGGAGAATGGTGCCGGGAAATCGACGTTGCTCGAGATCGTGCGCGGAAACTTAAAACCACAGAGAGGCAAGATCGAGATCGGCAAGACGGTCAAAGTTGCCTTTTTGAGCCAGGCGCTCTCCGAGCTTGAAGATCTGGACGAGTCGCTCGTGCGTGAGGTATTAAACCGTTATCAATCGAATTATGTGATTGATGGCAAAGTGGTATCACCTGCTGCTCTGCTCGAACAGCTCGGATTCGAGAAGGAATACCTTAACACGCAGGTGAAAGCTCTTTCAGGTGGCCAGAAGCGCCGTATGCAGCTCATGCTCATCTTACTTGATGCTCCCAATGTGCTCATCTTGGACGAGCCGAGCAATGATATGGATATCGATATGCTAGTGGCTATGGAGAACATGCTCGATACCTGGCCAGGTACGCTCATCCTGGTAACGCATGATCGTTACATGATGGAGCGTGTGACCGACCACCAGTTTGCCCTCATCGATGGAAAGTTGCGACATGTGCCACGGGGCGCAGATGAATACCTGGAACGACTTTTTGAAGCTCGTCGTGGAAAAGATGCGCGTCGATTCATGGAGATCGATGAAGGTGATGGCCCTAGAGCTCTTTTGGGGGATGATCGAGCAGGTGAGGCCGATGCTGCTCGACAAGGCAAGCCTCCGCTGAGCAATGCTGAGATGCGTGAGCTGAAGAAGCGTGTCAACTCGATTGAGCGACGTATGCAGACGCTGGAGGGGAAGATCGAGCAGGCGCATGCGGAGCAAGCAAGCGTCGATCAAAGCGATTATGTTGCGCTTGGTAAGATCCAGGAGAAGATCGTACAGCTCCAGATGGACCTTGATGCGCTTGAAGAAGAGTGGCTCGAGGCCTCCGAGGCGCTTGGCTAAGCTCTTGCCTAGGCTTTATCGCTCGGTGTCGTATTGTTCGTTTGGGTAGTGCCCTCATCGGACGCAACGGGATTCGCCGGTTGGCTTGGGGCAGGAGTATCGATTCGCGGTGCTTGAGGCGGATCGAGTGGAGCCGCCGCGAAGTTCACAGGTGGCACCCCTTCGGAGTTGCCTTGACCGAACGAAACGACAGGCGCGCCTGAGGCTGCAACATTTGCATCGAACCCATCACGTTTCGTGAAGCCGAACATGCCCGCCAGGATATTGCCTGGGAAGGTTTGGATAGCGTTATTGTACGTAAGCACCGTATCGTTGTAGCTCTGGCGCATGTAGCTGATCTTATCTTCGGTATTGGTAAGCTCTGCCTGTAATTGTTGGAAGTTAGTATTCGCTTTCAGATCAGGGTAAGCTTCTGCGACCGCGAAGAGGCTTTTCAGCGTGCCTGTGAGCATATTATCCGCTTCCATCTTCGCTTCAGGGGTCGGTGCGGTTATGACTGCGTTGCGCGCTTGCGTGACGGCCTCGAATGTGCCGCGTTCGTGCGAAGCATAGCCTTTCACGGTTTCGACCAGGTTCGGGATGAGATCCAGACGACGTTGCAATTGAACATCGATCTGCGACCAGGCATTGTCAACCCGGTTGCGGAGCTGCACAAGATTGTTGTACAAAGCGATGATAGCGATGACCAGCGCGAGAACGATGACGAGAATGACGATGAGAACGATCATAGTGGCTCCTTGATAGCGTGTACTGTTATTGTAGCAGGCTCGCTAATACTGTTTTAACACGTCTGCTCCAAGCGAAGCGAAAGATGTAACGCGACTGTAGAATCCTGCTTTATGCGCCTCGACAGAGAGGGCACATGCGCTTTCGTAATCATTACAGAGAGCGGCTACAGCAGAGCCGCTCCCGCAAAGCACGCTCGCGTCTGCTGATCGCGCTTTCTCGATCAAAGCGAAGACGTGTTCGAGTTTTGGATCAAGACTAAGAGCTGATGAGGTGAGATCATTCCAGGGTATGATGTCTTGCGCATTCTGGAAGGTGGCGATCTGTTCAAGTTGGTCGCTGGTAGGCAGCGTGGGCGCCTCGTCAAAACGCTGATAGGCTTCTTTGGTCGAAATGCCTTTCCCGGAAGGACGGATGAGCGTCAAGAATCCTTTGCGAGGCTTGAGCGCGTGTACGAAATGGTCACCCTTTCCATCAAAATAGGCGCAGCCTCCGTGTAGGAAGAAGGGAACGTCTGCTCCAAGACTAGCGGCGACCTCCACCAACCGGGCATCGCTTGGATCGACGCCCCAAAGAAGTGCGAGGCCTTTGAGCGTAGCGGCTGCATCAGAAGAGCCGCCACCTAGACCTGCCTGATGGGGAATCTGTTTGGTGATAGTGATATCAAGATGCTCATCTTCGGTGCGCTTGAGCGCGCGTGCGAGGTCGCTCGCCGCTCGATAGACGATATTGCTCTCGGCGGGAATATCCAGGTCGTCGACATCCTTTGTGGTATCGCACTTGAGCGCGATCGTAAGGCCGCTTCCGGAGCAAGAAAGCTCGGTGCGCCTGATCTCGACTGTATCGTGGATCGAAAGCGCATGAAGGATGGTATGCGCTTCATGGTATCCATCGGGGAGTTTCTCGCCGATGGCGAGGATGAGGTTGATCTTAGCAGGAGCGATCAGCTTTACGTAATTCATGAGAGAGCCTCTTTCTTCTTTATCTTATTGCGCTCACGTTTCGCGGCGAAGAATTCCCTTAGTAGCTGGGCGCATTCTTCTTCGAGCACACCAGCTTCGACGTCGAAGGTGTGGTTGAGCCGGTCATCTTGATTGATCATATACAAACTACCGAGTGCGCCAGCTTTAGGGTCAGGTGCCCCATAGACGCAACGATCGATTCGTGCTTGATGCATGAGGCCAGCACACATGATGCAAGGTTCGAGCGTTACATAGACCGTACAGCCTGAAAGACGCCATGCATTCTGGCTGGCAGCAGCTTCGAGCATCGCGTTGAATTCTGCATGTCCAGCAGGATTACGGTCGCCTTCTCGCGTATTGCGTGAACGCGCGATGACTTTGCCGTCACGTACGACTACCGCACCGATCGGGACCTCGTCAGCATGCGCTGCAAGACGCGCTTCTTCAAGAGCAAGCTGCATATATTCGACGTCACTACTTTGGGATATTTCCATTATTATGTGCTATCCTAGGGTTCGCAGTTTTGCATACGGAGGAATGGCTGAGCGGTTGAAAGCGGCGGTCTTGAAAACCGTTGTCCCGAGAGGTACCGTGGGTTCGAATCCTACTTCCTCCGCCAGTATCTTCAATGGCCTGCTCTTCGAGCGGGTCATTTTTATGGTCTCAACTTTATGCGTTCAGTAAATCTATCAGCGGGTTCGGCGTAGAGGGGAAGAAGGTGTTCTTCACGTAGTCGAGCGGCATCTCACGACCGATCCACAGGCGCTCGCCAATAGCAGCTTGCTGCAAGAACATACCTGAACCATCGATGACCTTGTTTCCGTTTGCGCGGCCAAGTTCGACGAACTGTGTATCACGCGGCACATAGACAACGTCTGCCATGATCAGATCCTTGTGGAGCATGTCTTGCGTGACAAGGCAGCCAGGAATCTCGGGCGTGCCAACGCTGGTCGCGTTCACGAGCAGCGCGGACTGGCCGATGGATTCGCGCAGCTTCTCTTTGTTGTCGAGGTCGTAGAGGTCGACCTTGCATGTGCAATGATCTTTCAGACGGGCGATCAACTCTTCAGCGCCAGCATAGAATTCATCTTTTGCGTTGAATAGATCGATCTCAGCAACACCATCGAGGGCTGCTTGCGTGACGAGCGCAGAACCTGCTCCGCCTGCGCCCATGACCGTGATCTTCTTACTGCGAATATCGACACCGTTGAGCACGAGGTTTCGCATGAAGGCAGCGCCGTCAGCATTATCTCCGAGCGAGCGACCATCTTGGATGACGACCGTGTTGACCGCGCCCATGATCTCCGCAGCTTCAGAGATCTCGTCGAGAAAAGGAAGAATGAATGTCTTGCATGGCGTGGTGACGTTGTAACCGAGGAACCCCATAGCTGCCATGCCGCGAACCGTGTCTTCGAGGCGATCGTTGTCAACCTCGAACGCGATGTAGGCGTAGTCGAGGTCGAGATGCTCGAATACGGCATTATGAATGGCTGGGGAACCAGAATTCTGCACGGGGCTTCCGATGAGTCCGATCAGTTTCGTTGCGCCGCTGATCCTTCCGGAATGCTGCATAGCTTTATCCGCCTTAATCTTCGAGGTTCGTGTCGTACTTTAAATTGTAGTCCATGTATACAGAGAATCTGCAGTCTTGGCGCTAAACCAAAGAAAGCATATCGACTAACTTGTTTGCTGCATCGCGAACAGAGAGTCCGTCGATATCAAGGACAATGTCAGCGTATTTTTCGTAGAGCGGGGTGCGTTCTACGAACAAGTCATGAAGGTTGCCGGTGCCGCTTTTCATGACAACGCCGCGTTCGTGGAGGCCGCCCAAACGATTCTTCAGCTCATCGTAGGAAACGCGCAGGTAGACTACGGGGCCGAGTGTTGCGAGATGTGTCATCGCTTCGTCGGAATAGACTGCAGAACCTCCGGTCGCGATGACGCTTCGCTGCGCTTCGAGCGTGCTGAGCACTTCGTTCTCGACCTCGATGAAGCCTTCAGGGCCCAGTGCGTCGATGATCTTCTGGAGCGTTTTGTCGCTTTGATTCTGGATGAGCAGGTCGGCATCGATGAAGTTGTAGTTGATGATCTTGGCAAGAACAACACCGAGCGTCGATTTGCCCGCGCCGGGCATGCCGATGAGCGTGACGCAACTTGTTTGATCCATGAAAACCCCTCTATCCTTTGTGCGTATATAAGAATTATCACATGTTTAGACTATAGCATTGTTTATGGCGCTGAATGTTTCCACCTCGTAAGAGCCTCTCTGTGGCAGTGCTGTTTTATGGCCCACCAATGCTAGAATGGACTTTACGATCCGAGCGTGCGTGGTGAGAGCGATCATTGCGGACGCAGTGGAGCGATACAAAAAGAAATATAGTATTTATCAGGGGAAATAAATGGCGGAGAGCTGGGGATTCGAACCCCAGATACGCTTTTGGCGTATACTCGCT
>CABRGJ010000087.1 GCA_902470405.1 uncultured Eggerthella sp. | reverse complement strand
GGCACGTCGCCTATCTCATGTATACCTGCGGTGCTGAGCTTCGCAACCGTATGGAGCATAGGAGTATGGACCTTCCTTTTTAATGTGCTGCTCATCCTTATTCAAGTAGCTATCCTACGCCGCAATTTTCAACCCATTCAATGGCTCCAGGTGGTCTTCGTCTTTGTATTTTCAGCGATGATCGACCTTTTCGTCCCTGTCTGCAATTCCATCCCGATGCCAAATTATGGTTTTGAGTTCTTCTATATGGCACTCGGATGCTTCATGACTGCTTTTGGTATATTCTTGCAGGTCAAAGCATCTATTCTTACACTCCCTGGCGAAGGTGTGGTGCTCGCTATCGCAAGTGCGACCAAGCTTCCCTTCCCCAAGCTAAAAGTTGCCTTTGATACATCCCAAACGGTGATCGGCGCAGCAATCTCCCTCTTCGTGATGGGCGGCTTGTTCGGCGTACGTGAAGGGACGATCATCTCCGCGCTCTTTGTTGGCGTCATCATCGCTTTATTCAATAGGATCCTTCCGATCTTCGACTTTCTCATCCCGCTCGAAGGTCACAAGACGCTCACTGCAGCGACCCTCGAAGCGCCTTCCGCATCCGCAAAAGCGCCGGTATCCACACCTGTAGCAGAAGAAGAGCCTGTTCTTGTAACTGAGTCCCTTGATGTCTCCACTGCCACGTCCTATTTGCTCGAGCGTGATTAAGAAACACGATCGCCCCGAAGAAAAGGTATCACATGAATCTAAAAACTCTCCGCAAGACCTTCCCTATTGCGATCGGCCTCGCATTCATCTTGATGCTCTGCGTAAGTTTTACCTCTCTACCAGCGCATGCCGACAATGAAAGCACCTCTCAAGATCCCTCCATCAGCGAACCTGCAACAGGCAGCTGGGAGAAAACTTCTGCTGGATGGAAGTATCTCGTTGACGAGGATGCGATCACTGGTTTTGCGAAGATAAACAACAAGATCTATTACCTTGATCCGAGCACTGCCATCATGAAAACTGGATGGCTCGAAACAGACGGTGCATGGTACTACTTCGAACAGTCAGGTGCGATGGCTCAGGGCTGGAAGAAAGTGAAGAATAAGTGGTATTACCTTGACCCTTCAAACGGAAAGATGCAAACGGGCTGGAAGACCATCAAAAACGTCAAGTATTACCTCGACCCGACCAACGGTGACATGAAGAGCGGTTGGTTCAAATCCGAAGGCGATTGGTACTATGCCAGCCAATCTGGAGCGCTGAAGAGCGGTTGGGTCAAAACTGGTGGTAAATGGTACTACCTTGATCCTTCGAGCGACAAGATGGCTGTTGGCAAGCGTACGATCGGGAATGCAACATACTTCCTTACCGCATCAGGCGCAATGAAGACCGGTTGGAACCGGGAAGAAGACACCTGGTATTACTACAAAAGCTCGGGTGCCATGACCACAGGATGGCTCAAGAGTAGTGGTAAATGGTACTACCTCGATCCCTCGAACGGTGCTATGAAAACTGGTAAGTATAACGTGGGCGCTTCTTGGTATATCTCAAACACCTCAGGCGCGATGTGCGCAAACAAATGGGTACAGCTCTCTGAGGGCTGGTATTATGCGACTTCGTCAGGTGCGCTCAAAACCGGTTGGCTTAAGAGTGGCGGTAAATGGTATTGGCTGCAAGCTGACAAGGATGCTTTGATGCTCGCGAATGCGAAGGCAACCATCAACGGTGCGCTGTATTCCTTCACTTCAAGTGGGGCCATGCAAGCTAATTGTCAAATAAAGTTCGATGGCAATGCATGCGGCTACGCATCTTCGTCAGGTGCGATCACAACCATCGGCATCTTTGAGGGCGATAACGTCATTTTGAAAGATACAAGCGGCAACACGCTCACAGGCTGGCAGAAATTCGGAGGAACCTGGTTCTACGCGGATGCAAATGGTGTCATGCAAACTGGCTGGCTCAAAGACAACGGCAAATGGTACTGGCTTGGCTCCGATGGTGCAATGGCTACCAATGCTTGGGTCGACGGCGGAAAGTATTATGTTGGCGCTAATGGTGTCTGGGTACAAGCCAATATCATCCAAGACATCCGCTCGCAATTCTCTCACGGCACAAAGACTGCCCAATATCAAAAGTACATCGTGATCCATGATACCGAAGGCGGCGGGACCCCGCAGAATGTCATCAATGGCTGGGCAAGCAACGGAAAGCTCGTTGCAGCACACTTCGTAATCGGCAAGGACGGCACGATCGTGCAATGTGTTCCGCTCGACCAGATCGCGCATCATGCTGGCTGGGGAACTGCAGGACATAATGTGAAATTCGGCGTAACCGATGAAAGTCGAGATGACAAACGAGGCACAGTCGGTAATTCATGGAGCAATGATTACGGCATGAACAGCTACTCAGTTGGTATCGAGCTTGTCCATAACGGCAGTACGGGCGAAGCGTATCCAAAAGCCCAGCTTGAGGCACTCGATCAGCTGATCGCCTATATCGACTCTTACTACGGATTCAAGAGCACGATCATCGATCATAAGATGTGGCGCATCGGCAATTCTGACACTTCGAAAGAATTCACGCAGTATCTTGCCAACTATCGAGACCATCGCTCCTATAAATAGTACGAAAACATAAGAGGATGGCCCAAAACCCCATCGGCGAATTCGTTGATGGGGTTTTTATAAGGCGTTTTAAGCCCTCGTTTTAAACCTGTTTCGGCGTGAGTTTCGCACCTCTGCGATCTAGTTCAGCAACGACAGATTCCGTCAGGAACGGCAGCCGCTCAAAAACCTTCGGCGTGAGTCCTTCAGTCAGCTCTGCAGGAGACATATTCTCGATCTGCATACCATAGCAAATACCCTCACACGAATGACCCAAAAGCTGTGCAGCATCAAAGAGATCAACGAGTTTTAATTCGTGAAGAGAAGCCTTAGCTGAGGTGGTACGAGCGAGATCATCAGGCCGATAGCGAAACACCGTCCCAGCTTCTGCACCTGTTCCATCAACGGCATCAACCGTGATGATCAGATCGTATTCATCAACCTTCGAAATGAGCTTCATGGTCATACATCCAAGATCATACAGGTCGACATTTTCAGGAATTTCATAGCGCTCAACTAGTTCATCATAAACAGCAGGCCCAATACCATCATCGAGCATCAAACGATTGCCTACGCAAAAGACCGCGATCTTCATAGAGAACCCTTCCCCGCCAATGCCTAAGCAAGTGGCATACCAGGGCGAATGGCAAGGTTATAGAAGGTCGCAAGTGCGATCATCACTACAGCAAGGATACCCATCGTAACTGCCCAGACACGCTGACGCTTGATGTACCATTCCTTCGTCTTGCCCATGTTGATCGCGCGTTCGCACGCATAACCTTGCGAAACGCGCGCAAATACGATCGTGACGACTGCGAGCAAGATCGCCACCACGATCGAGAAAACAACGCTGAGCGTAGTGGGATTCGTGAAGGCTTCATAGAATAGATTGTCGGCGAACAACCACAGCGGGTAGTACAGGATCGTGATCCAGATTCCGTTCGCAGGACCCCAGATTGGCGGCATAAAGAGTGCCCCGAGATTGATAGGCAAAAGACCCTTCATCAGCTCTTCGCGATATGCTTTCTCTTGCTTCTCTTCTTTTTTCACGAACAGCACCTCTCTGTCATTAGCTTCATTCACGGTATCTTTTATCTCTCTATGTCCCGCTCTATCTCTCTATCTTGATGCAGCGCTCTATATCATATTGTTTGATCCTCAATGCATCTCTCGAGATTTCTCTCCTATGATACAGGCAAAGCGATGTACGCATGTTTCACTTTTCGTCCAACTAGTATCTTACGTACCTGTTTCGCGATTTTTGGAGCAGGATCAGGGCTATTTTGTACGTATAATCGACAATCTCTTGCAGTTTTGACCGATTTTGTTGCAAAAAGCAAAGATCTGACCTCGCCCGAGCCTACCGCGCAGTAAAAAAGAAAGGACCCGACGAATCGAGTCCTTTCAATAACCATACGGTCATGCACTTCTGAGCCATCGTACCACACGGGTAGAACCTCGAAGTGCAGCCTGTCTCTGTCAGGCAGGCTTAAGACGAACAGATTAATGCTCGCCCACGCTGTGGTCTTCGCCAACGATGCAATGACGCTCTGGATCGTAGACCAGGCCGCCATGCTCCTTGCCAGCGAGCATGTTCTTAGCATTCGCCGTACCTTCGATGAATACCAGATAGATATGGATCATCGAGAAGCAGATGAAGACGAACATGAGGAAATAGTGGATGATGCGCATCGACATCATACCGCCTACTGCTGCAGTACCTGCAGCGAAGAAGTCCCAAGACGCAGTCGGGATCCAAAGGCAGAAGCCAGTGTAGCCCATGATGAAGATCAACAGGCAAACGAAGAGATAGGAGAGCTTCTGAGGCACGCCCAGCTTCGCTGACAGTGGATGATCCTTCTTGATGAACAAGTAGTACTTGATCCACGGAATGAGCTGATGTTTGTTATCTGCCTGAGGAAGGTAGGTCTTGTAGTCGCGAACCATGTTGCGCGTACCGCCCGTAGGAGCAGAATGGAACATGAATGCGAAAACAATACGCAGGATGCAGTTAACGACCAGCACCATGCCGCAGAAGACATGGAGGCCACGAGCAACACCGGTCAGACCCGCCCAGAAGGGGAAATGGATCAGAAAACCAGTGAGGATAAGAAGTGCCATGCAGCAGAGGTTCACCCAGTGAGTGACCTTCATGGGCAGTGGATGGGCCTGCTTATAATGTGCGAGGTGTGCCATTTACCTCACCCCCCAAGGGCTCGTAACGGTTTCGAAGTGCTTGCCCGTTGCAGGTTCAGATACGTGAACAGCACAAGCAGTACACGGATCGTAGCTGTGAACGGTACGAAGCGCATTGATCGGAGCATCGACGTTGTCGACCGGAGTACCGATGAGAGCCTGCTCCATAGGACCACGAACACCATCAGCATTGCGAGGTGCGATGTTCCAGGTAGTAGGAATGATGATCTGGTAACCGGTGATGCGACCGTTGTCGACATGCTCGGTGTGATAGAGAGCACCACGAGGCGCCTCCCAGAAGCCCGTGCCGGAACCGGTAAGGTGCTCGGGAGCGCGGAAGTATTCGCTGTCGCCCTCTTTGAGAGCTGCGATGAGTTCGTCGACCCATTCGACCATGAGATGAGCGATGTAAGAGCACTCGACCTGACGTGCAGCAACACGACCAAGCGTGGACTGGAGCTGCGGAAGC
>CABRGJ010000086.1 GCA_902470405.1 uncultured Eggerthella sp. | reverse complement strand
CCCGACGCGCGACATCAAGCTCACCTGGCTTGCAGAGCGCACGAAGTTCACTGATTATTTTGATGATTCGACCTATTAGGATCTTATTCGATCGAGGATCGGTGCGCCTTGATCTGTATAGAGCAAATAGGCGTGTAGACCGTGCAACAACCTGCTAACGGCCTCTTGAATCTTGCGCATATCGGGTAAACTCGAAGCATGGCTCGATCGACTACATTCATCCACGCAGCGGACCTGCATCTCGGTGCGCCATTCAGAGGCGTACGCGAACTTTCGTCCGTGTGGGCTGATCGTATGGTCAAGTCAATCCCAGATGCATATCGTCGGCTCATCAACGTCGCGCTTTCCGAACAGGTGGATTTTGTCATCATTGCGGGAGATGTATTTGATAGCTCGCACCCTTCATATGCCGATTTCTGTCTTTTCCGTTCAGGCCTAGAACAGCTTGGAGACGCGGGGATTCCTGTTTATTTCTGCGCGGGCAATCACGATCCCTATACGACGTGGTCGCATGATTATGGCGATCTACCCGCGAATGTCTTTATGTTCGATCCGAATGAGGCAGAGTTCTTCGTGTTTGAAAAGGACGGCGAACCGCTCGTGGTTCTGGGGGGACGAAGCTATTACAACCAGACCTGGCCTGCTTCCGAGAGCATCGCAGAGGGCATCTCGCG
Source organism: uncultured Eggerthella sp. (assembly GCA_902470405.1). Taxonomy (GTDB): domain Bacteria; phylum Actinomycetota; class Coriobacteriia; order Coriobacteriales; family Eggerthellaceae; genus Anaerotardibacter. The sequence continues at coordinate 4,578 of CABRGJ010000086.1, read as the reverse complement.
CGAAGCTGCGTTGCGTGCTGATAACGAAGCACCGTTTTGTGTGGGCGTCATCCATACGGGTCTCAATATCGACCCAACGCGTAGTCCAGTGAAGCCGAAGGACCTGATGGCGCGCCATATGGATTATTGGGCATGCGGACATATCCATCATCCGCACTTCGTACCCGAAGATGTTCCTCTTATCGCGTTCTCGGGATGCATTCAAGGGCGCGATATCCATGAAACAGGTCCTCATGGGGTGCTTAAGGTAACACTGCGCGAGAACCTGCCAGTCGAGATAGCCTTCCAGCCTACGGCGCAAGTGGTATGGGAGCGTATCGAAGTGGATGTTTCGAACTGCGCTACCATCTCCGACATGCAAGAATCTATCATCACGAAGCAATTCGAACGCAATGCCGATTCGCACTGCCAGAATATGCTCTGCCGTATCACGATAACGGGCGCGACAGCGCTTCATCACGATCTGTCTCATCGTGTGCTCGAAGACTTGCGATCGATCATCAACGATCGTTATCCTTTCTTTTTCATCGATGATATCGTGAACGAGACGCGTCCCCCGATCGACAAAGAGGCCATCGAGAAGGAGGGCTTGTTTCCTGCGGTCTATCTTTCCACTATGCGTACGCAGCAAGAAGAAGTAGTTGATGGTCTTACATATTTAGAGCAGCAGTTCAGCAGGCGCGATCTCCCGCTTCCTCATTTGCAAAAGCACTTCGCTGCGCTTTGCGACGAGGCGGAGACGTTAGTATTCGATCTTTTGAGTGAGAACGTGAGCGATTAGGGATAGCGCGATGGGCAAGAAGACCGACAAACACGCATCATCTAAGCGATCGTATCTCGCTTCTGCGTATCTCGAATACGTAAAGCTCACGAATTTCGGTAAATTCGCCAACATGATCGTAGGCCCATTCAAACCTGGACTCAATGTGGTGTATGGCGCGAACGAGGCGGGCAAGACCACTGTTAGCGAGCTCATCAAGGGCGTGTTGTTCGGATGGCGCGCGTCGCGCAAAGGGCTGAACAGCTATAAACCAGAGAACGCTGAGCGCATCGGCAGCTTGTTCTTCAAGGATATGAAAACAGGTGAGGTCGAAGAGCTCAAGCGATCGAAGAACAGTGAAGGTGTGGTCGATACGCTTCACGTGCTCGATGATATCGACCGAGAGACCTACGAGACCATGTTCGCGCTCGATAGCGACGAGTTGCTGAAGCTCGATCGCCATAACGAAGTGACCGCTCGCTTGCTCACAGCAGGTTCAGGAACGGCCGCATCGCCTGCTAGTGCGCTGAGCACCATCCAGGAGAAACTGCGCAACATGATGTCACGTTCTCTTCAGAATCCTCATTCGATCGGAATATTGCGATCAGAGCAGGCCGAGGCGCGCAGTGCGGTTCAGGAATTGCTCGACGAAACGGAGCAGTACCGTGAACAAGAAAAGCGCCTTGCCTCTTTGCTTGCGCGCAAAGAGGCGCTGAGCGAAACACAAAACAGCCTGAACGCAGAGATCGAACACCTTAAAAGCAACCATGCGCGCCTCGAGAGCATCGATGCGCAGCTCGAGCAGAATAGCGTGCTTCTGGAAGAGACCATTGCGACCCAGGAGCAAACGACGAAGATGTCAAAAGACGATCTCGATCGTGAGATTGAGGCGCTCAGCAAGCTCTCCTCTTCAGAGGAGTACCAGCTGAAAGCTGCCTTGGACGATCTTGATGATGAGCGTATGAAGCGAGAACATGCGCTTGATAACGCCAAACGCGAAGCAGCTAAGTCGAGCGCTTCGTATGAGACGATGATGAATGACCACGACTACCAGACTGAGCAGGAGCGCGCGAAGAAGCAGCGCCGCATTCGTCTGGTGGTGGCGCTTGTCATCACCGTGTGCATGTTGGGCGTAGGGTTTTGGTTGTTCAGGCAGGGTCGAGCGGTTGGCTCCTTGTCCTATTCAGCGTTCGGCATCGTCCTTTGCCTTGCTGCGCTCATGGTCGGAGCAGCGGGCATCATCGCCAATATCCATCCGTCGAAGACCGAAGAAGCATTCGACGAGAAGCGTCGAAACTACGAGTGGGTCAAGCAGCAAGACGCACAGCACCTTGAGCTTTGCGAGCGAGACCTGCAAGAGCACAAGCTCAAGATGAAATGGTATTTGGATAATCATGGCCTGGTCGCTGCGCAGGGGTCGATCCGTCAGGCACGCCACTTGATCGAGCTCGCACATGATGCACGCAATGCGGAGGAGGTGACAAAGCAGAATCTACAAGCGCTCTCGCTACAGCGCTCTTCGCTCGAGTCGCTCCTGAAGACGCTCGCCGATCAGCGCCGTGAACTCTGTTCGTCCATGGGGCTCGATGCGCAAGCGGACCTTTCTGCGCTCGAAGCGATCATCACGCGCAAAGATATGGAGCGCGATAAGACCATGCAGCTCATCTCTGAGACCGATCTGCAATACGGGGAGATATCATCCGAGCTTGCTAGCACGAGATCTCATTCGATGAGGCTAAGCAGCGCAAGGAGATCATCGACGCGCAGCTGGAAGAACAATATCGCCAGCTAGCGGTATTGTTGCTGGCAGAACGTACGCTCGAGGCTTCGATCGCCGAATGGGAACGCAAGAGCCAGCCCGAGGTTTACTTGCAAGCCTCTCGCTTATTTGCGCAGATGACACGTGGTGCTTGGCAGAAGGTGCACATGAATGCAGAGGGCGAGATCGAGGTGGTCGATAATGTGAAGACCGTTTGCTCGCCGCAACTTCTTTCACTTGGCACGCGTCAGCAGCTCTATTTGGCACTACGTATTGCGCTACTCATCACGGCTGAGAATGTAGGCCGATCACTCCCCATCCTCTGCGACGATATTCTGGTCAATTTCGATGACGAAAGACGCCGTGAAGCGGTGAGGGCGATCGTTGAACTTTCGCGCTATCGTCAGGTCATTCTCTTTACTTGTCACCCGAGTGTCGCTGCCCTCGTCCGCGAGTATGATCGCGCCTGTAATTTCTTCGAACTGTGATATATTTTTACGGTAGATTGAACTGTCGAAAGGACTAATCATGCCGAGCACTGTTCTTCTGGGTGCCCAATGGGGCGATGAAGGCAAAGGCAAAATCACCGACTTGATCTCGAACGATTACGACTATGTTGTACGCTATCAAGGAGGGAACAATGCTGGGCATACGGTCATTGCGGGCGATGTAAAGCTCGCGTTACACCTTGTTCCTTCTGGCGTTATGTACGAAGATGTCACGCCGGTCATCGGCAATGGTTGCGTCATCGACCCCCGCGTGCTCATCGATGAGATGAAGACCATCAATGAAGCAGGCTTTTCCACGGACGATCTGCTCGTTTCCTGCGATGCGCATGTCATCATGCCCTATCACATCGATCTCGATGGCGCGAACGAGAAGAAGCTTGGCTCCAATCTCATCGGTACCACCAAGCGCGGCATCGGCCCAGCTTATGAAGATAAGGTCGCGCGCCGCGGCATTCGCATTCAAGACTTACTGAATGAAGCAGCATTCCGTGAGAAGGTGGGTGCGGCGCTCGAATACAAGAATCAGATCCTCTCGAAGGTCTATGATCTGCCCACTTATACGGTCGATCAGATCTGTGAGGCATATCTTCCTTTGGCTGAGGTCATCCGTCCTCATATGGCTGAGACCACTCATCTGCTGAACACTGCGCTCGCAGATGGCAAGAGCGTGCTATTCGAAGGCGCGCAAGGAACCATGCTCGATATCGATCATGGCACGTATCCTTTCGTCACATCTTCTTCTTGCAGCGCAGGTGGAGCACCTATTGGTACGGGCGTCGGTCCGAAGGCGATCGATCGTGTGCTCGGCATCGCGAAGGCTTACATTACGCGCGTCGGTTCGGGTCCGTTCCCGACAGAGCTTTTCGACGAAACTGGCGAGAAGTTGTGCGAAGTAGGCGGCGAATATGGCGTCACAACAGGTCGCAAGCGTCGATGCGGTTGGTTCGATGCAGTGGTTGGGCGTTATGCAGCCCAGGTCAACTCCATGACCGATATGGCACTCACCAAGCTCGACGTTCTTTCTTGTGTGCCGCGCATCAAAGTATGCGTAGCTTACGAGATCGATGGCAAGCGCTACGATTATTTTCCGATGGATCAAGCGCTCATTGGCTCGCAGACTCTCACGCCCATCTACGAGGAACTTCCTGGGTGGGAAGGTGTTGATATTTCTGACTGCAAACGTTTCGAGGATCTGCCTCAGAATGCGCAGAGCTACGTTAAATATTTGGAAGAGATCACGGGCGTTCCGGCTTCGATCATCGCGGTCGGTCCCGATCGAGATCAGACGATCTTCAACGGCTGGCAGTAGCGCTAACAACGCGTTTCTCCAGCGAATAACGAGGAAAGCGTACGGCTTTCCGAATCGCGTGAAAGGTTTTTCATGAACATTCTGGTTCTGGGTAGTGGCGGTAGAGAACATGCTCTTACCTGGGCGCTCTCGAAAAGCCCCCGATGCAGCGAGATCTATATCGCTCCTGGTAATGGCGGTACGGATTCACTCGGCACGAACATCAAATCCTTGAACATCGAAGATGGCAATGCGGTACTCG
>CABRGJ010000085.1 GCA_902470405.1 uncultured Eggerthella sp. | reverse complement strand
GATGATCAGCGATAGCTATACGGAGCTCTTCTGCACCGCAATTGTCATATGAAGGCTGCAGCAATCGACCTTTCGATGCCTCGCTCAATGTTCGTCTAACAGTTTTTGCCCAGATTGGAAAAGGGAAGATATTCCCTGAGGGTCGAGCGCCCGAGAAGTCTGCCAACAGGGGAGCGGCTTGGCCCGACGCCGCCTTCAGGAAGGCTTCTTTATCAGATGTCCCTGTACAGGATGCCGACCTCGTATGGGTAATCCCTCCGGATGCTGATCGTCCGTTGACCGCGCCTTTCTGCGGAAGGACACCGTTTGCAGGTTTTTGCGACGTGTCGTATCGTCGCGGCGTCGAGAGGAGCTCGTTCACGAAGTATCCTCTTCGCTGCTGCGCTTCAACGTAGCCTTCGGCAACGAGTTGGCGATAGGCATTCTCGATCGTGATGATGCTCACGCCTAAATGTGAAGCGAACAGGCGTTTCGAGGGCAATTTGTAACCAGCATGCAAGCAGTGGAGTTCGATATCATCGCGGATCGCCCGATAGAGCTGTTCATAGAGCGGGCGGCCGCATTTTGGATCGAGCTGATAGGTCAACATGCTTTCATTTCCAATCTGGCCCTATTAAAAACTTCAAAACTGAACATTTTGACATATTCACTATAACTCTAGCATGTACGAAAAAGCGATGGTGTCGACCATCGATCGAAAGGATACCGGACGAGGAAGAAGGCTCGATATGGCAGAAACGAATGGGGTATCGGCAGAGACCGAAGATCAGCAAACACGCGCAAAGCTCAACAGACAGCTTGCACAGATGCTGAAAGGAGGCGTCATCATGGACGTGACCACGCCCGAGCAGGCTCGCATCGCAGAGGAAGCAGGTGCCTGTGCGGTCATGGCGCTCGAACGCATTCCTGCTGATATCAGACTGGCAGGTGGAATCTCACGCATGAGCGACCCTAAGATGATCAAAGGGATCCAAGAAGCGGTCAGCATTCCGGTCATGGCGAAATGCCGCATCGGCCATTTCGCTGAGGCGCAGATCTTGCAAGCTATCGACATCGATTATATCGATGAGTCCGAAGTGCTCTCGCCAGCAGACGATACCTATCACATCGACAAGACGAAGTTCAGTGCGCCGTTTGTATGTGGGGCTCGCGACCTAGGCGAGGCGTTGCGGCGTATCGCCGAAGGCGCATCCATGATCCGTACGAAGGGCGAGCCAGGCACAGGCGATGTCGTGCAGGCGGTGCGCCACATGCGCAAAGTGAATGCCGAGATCCGTCGCGTCGCTTCTTTGCGTGAAGATGAGCTGTTCGAGGTAGCGAAGGAGCTTGCAGTGCCTTATGAATTGCTGCTCGAGGTGCATGACAGGGGTCGCTTGCCTGTCGTCAATTTCGCAGCAGGTGGCATCGCAACGCCTGCGGATGCATCGCTGATGATGCAGCTAGGCGCTGAAGGGGTATTCGTCGGGTCGGGCATCTTCAAATCGGGCGATCCTGCGAAACGCGCGGCTGCCATCGTCCGAAGCGTGGCGAATTACGAAGATGCCGAGCTCGTCGCAGCGCTCTCGGAGGATCTAGGTGAAGCGATGGTCGGCGTGAATGAGAACGAGATCGCGATCATCATGGAAGAGCGTGGTCAGTGATGATGAAGATCGGTGTGCTAGCGTTGCAAGGTGATTTCGAGGAGCATGCGCAACGATTGCATATGCTCGGCTGCGAAACGATCGAATTGCGCAGTGCCGCCGATCTGGATGTGACGCTCGATGGCTTGGTGTTGCCTGGTGGTGAGTCGACGGTGCAGACGGCGCTGCTCGAAGAGTTCGCGATGCTCGAGCCGATCCGACAGCTGATCGCAGATGGTCTTCCCATTTTCGCGACTTGCGCAGGGTTGGTGCTGCTGGCTCGAGAAGTCGAGCATGACAAGCGCGATTCTGGTGGCAAAGGGCGTACAGCAGGGGCATTCGCAACGCTCCCCGTGTGCGTGCGTCGCAATGCATACGGCAGGCAACTTGCAAGTTCGCATAAGGTAGCGCCCTTTAGGATGGATGAAAATATCACCCTTGAAGAGGCGCCGCATATCCCCATGACGTTCATCCGAGCCCCGCAGATCACTGAGGTGGGCGAAGGCGTGATCGTGCTTGCGAAGGACAGGGAAGCCATGGTAGCTGTGCGCTTCGGCAATCAATTGGGCATCACGTTCCACCCTGAGCTTGATGCAGACGATACTATCTATCAGCTCTTCCTCGATATGATCGAGCAGCATGCTTGCTCATAAGCGCGCACTAGAGCAAACCTGATGTCCTGATTGGGCTACAATGTCGATTGGATGACAGGCGGCAAAGGGGGAGCGTATGAGCAATCTGGGAAAGACCTATCACGTAGATCCGCAGTTTCGTGAAAGCCTACGTGCAGCTATCGACAAAGCGCGCTACGATCGCATCATGCTCGACCCGAGTGCGCGTATCTCCCCAGATTGCAACATGATCGGCTCGATAACCATCGGTGCACGCAGCGCAGTATTGGCAGGCGCGATCTTGCGCGCTGATTTCGAGCCAATCACCATTGCGGATGATTCGGTAATCGAGGATGGGGTAGTGATCCATGGCGGGAAAGGACACCCCGTTAACATCGGCGAACATACCACCATCGGTCATCACTGCATGTTGCATGGTTGTACGATTGGCGACAACACGCTCATTGGTATGAATAGTTGCATCATGAACAATGCGGTGATCGGGAACAATTGCCTGATCGGGGCAGGGTCGCTCGTCACCGAAGACAAGGTGATCCCCGACCGCTGGATGGCTTATGGTCATCCGGTCGAGTTAGTCCGCGAATTGACTGACGAAGAGATCCAAGACTACATCACCATCGGTGCTGAATCGTATCTCTTGCTCACTGAGAAGATGCTCGAAGAGGGGATCCTTGAGAACCCCGAAAGATCTTCTTCTAAAAGTCCATCGAGTTCTTTCTAATCGACATCAGACTTGCTCTTCAAAGTGAGCACGATGAAGAAAAGCGCAAGCACTACAAGGCCACCTAGAAGCGAAGGCCAAGGTGATGCGGTTATGCCCGCAGCAAGATAGCCGATCAGGCAGATAGCTGCTACGAGACTTGCGTAGGGCAACTGAGTGGTGACGTGTGCGAGGTGATTGCAACTTGCACCGGCAGAGGAAAGGATCGTCGTATCCGATATGGGCGAGATGTGGTCGCCGTATACCGCACCTGCGAGCGTTGCACCGATGGTTAGCAAGAACAGCGGGTCGCTTGGCGCGAAGACCCCGATAACGATGGGAATGACCAGCGCGATCGTTCCCCATGAAGTTCCCATCGCGAACCCGATGAACGCTGAGGCGATGAAGATGACCGCAGGCAAGAATTGTAGCGCGAAGCCGGCCGAATCGAGGCAGCTCGCGATGAACGTTCCCGTGCCGAGCATGTAACGACAGCAGCCACCCAACGACCAAGCAAGCACCAAGATCATGATCGCTTCCACCATAGAGCGCATACCTTCAGAAGCACCGGTGACGAAGCCCGACAGATCGAGCAGCTTTCGTGGCAGGTAGAGCAACGCCGCTACCACGAGCGCAACAAGCGAACCGATGCACAGTCCGGTGATGGGGTCTTCACCCATCGCGGTGGCGAAATCGACACCATGAAAGAAGCCGCCCACATACATCATCCCTAAGACCGAGAAGATGATGAGGATGAGGATCGGTACGATCAGATCGTAGACACGACCATTACGTGCGATATGCAGCTCATCGTAGGATTTGAGCGCATCGCCCGCCATGTCTTGGAGGCGCACGTTTTCTTCAAGTGCCTCATCGATATCTTCGCGCACGGCTTCCGAAGTGGGAGCGAGCGATTCTTCAGCCTGATGCCCTTGCGCGGGTGGGTGAAACGCGTCTCAAATGCCTGTTGGGCGCGCTTCATCGGACCCCAATCGCGTCCGCAAGCGCACATCGCGAAGACGAATACGATAGTGAGCAGTGCATAGAAGTTGAAGGGGATGGAGGCGACGAACGTGTTGAAGCCGTCTTCACCAAGGTAGCCGCCTACGGCCACGGCCCATGATGAAACAGGCACGATGATGCAGATGGGTGCAGCGGTCGAATCGATGATCCACGCGAGTTTTTCGCGGCAGATCTTGAAGCGATCCGTGACCGGCCGCATCACGCTACCGACAGTGAGGCAGTTGAAGTAGTCATCTACGAAGATGATCACGCCGAGCACCGCGGTCGCGATCTGCGCCACGCGGGGATTCTTGATGCGTTTCACAGCCCATTTCGCATAGGCCAGCGATCCACCCGCCTTCGTGATGAGCATCGTGAGCGCGCCCAATAACGCAAGGAATAAGATAAGACCTGCATTCGAAGCTATCTGTTCGATGAACAGGCTTGGCAGTAAGCTCAGCCCCTCGATGGTCTGCTCGACGCCAACACCTGAGAGATTGAACTGGTAGATGAGCAGTCCTGCTACGATGCCGATGATGAGCGAGGAATACACTTCCTTGGTGATGAGCGCCAGCGCTAACGCTAGAAGCGGCGGAACGAGTGACCATGCTCCTGTGTCAAGTAAGATGAAGCCTTCCATGTGTTTTCCCTATCTTCGTTTCACGCGTGTACGATCGCATCGCGTCGAGCGCGAAGCTGATCGTCCCCCTGCGTTATCTTCTCGATCAATCGAAAGTTGCGCCCGGTACATAGATGAAGCGCGCGCCGATGATGGTCGTGCGAATGTAGTCGAGGGTTTCATTTTCGCCGTACTCGGCAAGATGCTCGAGCAACACGTAAAGAAACGCGGCTGAATCGGGGTGAAAGGGAAGATTTCCTGCAGAAAGTTCGCGCTGGAAATACTCAAGCGGTGACGAATCGCGATAAGCGTCCTTCGAATAGACTTTCGATGCCGCGACACGATCGCAGAACATCTCGATTATGTAGCGCGTTGGGATGAGGTTGCCATACAACGTACCGTCGCCGCCTTCGCGCATGTCGGTCCAGTATTCGTAATGGTGCTTGTTGCGACCCTTGTGATGGATCCAAGCGCGCGAGAGTCCTTTTTCATGACGTTCCGCTGCATTAGGCGAGCGATTTCCTTGGTAATAGTGGATGCCGACCAAGAATTCGTCGGGCGAGAATTTGGAAAGATCGTGCAGTACTCCCTGCAGCGGGATGCCGCAGCGCACGCACAGCTCGAAGACAAGCCATTTATGCAAGGAGACCGTACCAAGATGATGCCATGCGTTCTTGAAGAACTGCGTCGCACTCAATGCGGGTAGCCC
>CABRGJ010000084.1 GCA_902470405.1 uncultured Eggerthella sp. | reverse complement strand
CTCGTCCAAGATATCCTCATCGAAGCTGCGATCATCCCTGAAGGAGCGGTCTATCCAGCTGTCATCGATGTGGTCTTCCAGGCCGCATTCGCAATGATCACCTGCGCCATCATCTGGGGCGCGGTAGCAGGACGTATGAAGTTCGGTGCGATGATAGCTTTCGTGTGCGTGTGGGTGCTCGCTATCTATTGCCCACTCGCGCATATGGTATGGGGCGGTGAAGGAAGCTTCATCGGTGATACGATCGGTGCACTCGATTTCGCAGGTGGCGATGTCGTCCATATCAGTTCTGGTCTTGCAGGTCTGGTGCTTTGTTTGCTGCTCGGTCGCCGTAAGGAGTTCGGGGCCATCGCGCATCGACCGCATAACATTCCGCTCGTCGTGCTTGGCGTTACGCTTCTCTGGTTCGGTTGGTTTGGCTTCAATGGAGGCTCCGAATTTGCTGCTGATGGTATTGCGGCATTGGCGATCTTGAATACCGTTGTTGCTTCTGGTGCAGCACTGCTTTCTTGGATGGTGGTCGAGAAGATCAAGGTCGGGAAGCCCACCTTGGTTGGTGCGGTAACCGGTCTAGTGGCAGGACTTGTCGTCATCACGCCTGCTGCTGGCTTCGTGGAGCCCTGGGCTGCTATCGTGATGGGCATCATCGTTTCTCCGATCTGCTATTTCGCGATGTCGTTTCTTAAGACCAAGATCGGATATGACGATGCGCTCGATGCCTTTGGCTGCCATGCAGTCGGTGGCATGGTAGGCGGTGTGCTTACGGGTATATTCTGTGTGCCAGAGCTTTCTTGGACAGAGTTCGGTGGCCTTCTGTACACAGGTGATCTCACTTTGCTCGGTGCACAGTGCTTGGGTATCTTGGTCACGCTCATCTTTGTTGGTATTGGTTCACTTGTGATCGGGCTTATCGTGAAGGTATGTTTTCATGGCAGCTTGCGCGTGTCCAAGGAACAAGAAGCGGCCGGTATGGACATCAGTGAACATAGCGAATCTGCTTATCCTGCCTTCAATGGTTTGGACTAACAGGTTTATTAGGGAAAGGAAACAACTATGAAGCGAATCAGTGCAGTCGTGCGGCCGACCATGCTCGAGCCGCTGAAGGCGCTCTTTCAGGCTGATGTGTCTGGTATGACCATCTCTCAAGTGCATGGATGTGGCAATCAGCACGGATGGAGCGAGTATTTCCGTGGTAATGAGGTCATTTTGAACATGGTGCCGAAGATCAAGTTCGAGATCATTGCCGATGATGCACGTGTGGATGAGATCGTAGAGGTGATCGTTTCAACTACACGCACCGGCGAAGTGGGGGATGGCAAGATCTTCGTGTCTGACATCGAGCGCGTTGTGCGCATTCGTACTGGCGAGGAAAACGATGAAGCCCTGTAGATTTCGCATGATACCTGCAGAAAGATGGTATGATTATTCTCATTATTGAATATGAGAAAGGAACGCGTGATGACTCGCAAGATTGCTATTTTCGATACCACCTTGCGCGATGGCGAACAGTCGCCGGGCGCCTCGATGAACTCCGAAGAGAAATTGGTCATCACGCGTCAGCTACTACGTCTTAATGTCGATGTTATCGAAGCGGGCTTTCCTGTTTCATCCCCGGGTGACTTCAAGAGCGTCCAGCAGATCGCAGCTGAGGTCGGCGATCGAGCGGTGGTCTGTGCGCTCACGCGTGCGGTCGAGAAGGATATCGATTCTGCTGCTGAAGCGCTCGCGAATTGCGCGCGTCCGCGCATTCATACGGGCATCGGTGTTTCGCATAGCCATATCTACGACAAGCTGCGTACCACGCCTGAAGTCATTCTCGAGCGCGCAGTGCACGCGACCAAATATGCGAAGAAGTTCGTCGAAGATGTTGAATTCTATTGCGAAGATGCGGGTCGTTCGGATTACGAATTCCTCGCGAAAGTGGTCGAGGCGGTCATCGCGGCTGGTGCTACCGTCGTCAATATCCCGGATACCACGGGCTATTCGCTTCCTGAAGAGTACGGTCGACGCATCAAGTTCTTGATGGAAAACGTCAAGAACATCGACAAGGCTTCCATTTCGGTTCACTGCCATAACGATCTTGGCATGGCTACTGCGCTTTCCTTGGCAGGTGTTGAGAACGGTGCAACTCAGATCGAGTGCACCATCAATGGTCTGGGCGAACGTGCAGGTAACACAGCCATGGAAGAAGTGGTCATGGCTATCAAGATGCACGGCGAAGAGCTCGACGCCCATGCTGATATCAATACACGTGAATTCATCCGCGCTTCACGCCTCGTATCTTCTATCACCGGCTTTGTCGTTCAGCCGAATAAGGCCATCGTCGGCGCGAATGCATTCGCTCATTCTTCTGGTATTCATCAAGATGGCGTTATTAAAGAGCGTAGTACGTATGAGATCATCGATCCAACCGAGGTTGGCGCTGGTCAAAGCTCTATCGTGCTCTCGGCGCGGTCGGGCCGTGCGGCTTTGCGCCATCGTCTTGAAGCACTTGGCTATCACATCGAAGGTCAGGCATTCGAAGATCTGCACACTGCATTTCTCGATCTGGCCGACAAGAAGAAAGAAGTCTATGACGAAGACCTCGAATCGTTGGTAGGGGAGCAGGGTCGTGCGCAAGAGGTATCCTACACGTTGAAGAGCGTTCAGATCTCATGTGGTCAACCGCTCACACCTACCGCAACAGTTACGCTCATCGATAAGAACGACAATGAGTTCTGCGCTTGTTCGATCGGTACCGGTCCTATCGATGCGCTCTATCGTGCGGTGAACGAGATCGTGGATATCGAGAATGATCTTTCGGAATTCTCGGTTCAGAGCGTTACGCGCGGTATCGATGCGTTGGGCGAGGTTACTGTTCGTGTTACTGCAGGCGATGGTTCAGTCTATACCGGTCGTGGTTCCGATGGCGATATCATCGTTTCTTCTGCTAAGGCATATCTGAATGCACTCAATCGCCTTATCGTTGATAAACAATAGGTGGTAAGGAGCAAGACGACTCGGTGTTCTGCCTCGAATGTGGACAAAAGATCGAAGACGGGCAAACTGCATGTCCTAACTGCGGTATGTCCGTCGACGACATCAAGTCACGCATTGCTGAAGCACAAGAGAAGGTCACTTATGCCGAGACCGTAGGTCCTGCTGAGACCACGAAATTACCACCCGTGCCTGAGCGTGTTTATCACGACAAGGATGGTAATATCATCGATCCTAAAGAGGAGATCGACACGTCATCTCCAGACAAGAAGATCGATGATCTACCGGTCATCGGAGATGAAGAAGATCCGCTCATTACGGTTCCGATTCAGAAGATCGTTTCTGACGATGGGGAAGTGATCGCCGAGAAAGATGATGATGTAAAGACCTTCATCCAGCCCCCGAAAAGGAAGAAGGGGCTTTCTGCAAAGAATAAGGCCATCATCATCCTGGTCATCATCGTTGCGATCTTTGCTATAACGGCAGCATTCATGAATTCTGCGGGTCTGTTGAAGCAGGAGGAGATCATCGATTCTGATCCTGTTGAAGAAGTGAACGATCAGACAGTGGATGAACAGCAATCGGATTCAGAGATTCGCCAGAACAACATCTTCAAATCGCTCTCAGGCAATTATCAGACCATTGGTAACTACCGCGGTCAATTGAACTCGATCGTTTCGAATTTCAACAACTTCCATCTTGCGAGCGATAAGACAAAGCGGCAGCAATATACTGATGAATGTGCGGCATTGATCAAATCGATCTCGGATTCGAAGGCTCAACTGATCGAAGAGATGAACGAACTGGGACTCACCGAAGATAATCAGCTGTTCAACACATATGACCAGATAAAACAGCTCTACGATCTGCTCATTACGCGTCTGGATGTCATCAAGCAATGTTGGGATGTGAGTCTTTCGGTCGATGTGCCGAAGGATCATGCGCAAGAGATCCTCGCGCCGCTCTCGAAGGATATCAAACAAGGCAAGTCTGCCTCGACAGCAGAGTTTGACGCACTCTATCCCAAGGTCGAGTTTCCCTAAGCGGACGGTTGTCCGACGGCGTTAAAACCGTATGAGCAAGCATTGAGCATCACTCCATTTTTGTCTATCATAGGGCTTGCCCTGAATCATGATAGATGAGCAAGGAGATCCGTATGCCTTCATGTCGTCTTTCTGTTCGAACAAGAGGATTCTTTGCAGGCCTAGTGGCTTGTCTTTGTTTTCTTTTTGCGCTCTGTTCGATGCCTACAAGTGCGCACGCCCTAACGGGCGAGCATCCTGAAAATGGCATTACCTATACCTATAGGTATACTGCAGGTCAACCCAATGCAACCATTACAGGCATCTATAGCGAGACCGCAACAACGGCGTACGTCCCTGAAGTGATCAACGGAAAGACCGTGAATACGCTCAATATTTCAGGCGACATGGGAACGATCGAAGCGCTTGACCTGAGCTTGTGTAGTAGTAACCTGACGCAATTTACTTGCAAGGACGTCCAATTGCGATCCTTGAACCTGGCAGGATGTGAGGTTCTTAACAATCTCAATTGTGTGAATAGCAAGCTTGAAAAGCTAAACGTATCGCAATGCACACGACTTAAAACGCTTGATTGTTCAGGAAACGATCTTGCTTCTTTGGATCTTTCGGGTTGTTCGAGTCTCACAAACCTGAATTGCAGCGATAACATCCTTCGCTCCTTGGATGTTTCTGGTTGTTCGAGCCTTACAAACTTGACCTGCAGCGGCAACCATCTGTCCTCTCTTGATGTTTCTGATTGTGGCGCACTTCAGATCTTTGATTGTTCGAACAATCAGCTTCAGAGCCTCGATGTTTCCCAGACAAGCAAGCTTGCCGATCTGAAATGCGGAAACAATGAATTGTCCTCTCTTGACCTTGTAAATTGCAATAACCTCAAGAACCTCTATTGCGAGGAGAACAACCTCACTTCGCTCGATATCTCTTCTTGTCCTACTTTGAGGATCCTTGATTGTTCTCATAATTCACTCACCTCGCTCGATATCACATCCACGAGGTATCTTTCCAATCTGAATTGCGGACATAACGAACTTACCTCGCTTGACGTATCTCAAAGCAACTACCTGACAAAGCTCGACTGTAACAACAATAAGATCGCTGATACTTCAGAGCTTGAGGAATTCCTGTCTCGGCCAGGTGTTTCGGGATCAATTTCCTCGCAGTTCGGTAAGGATGACCCAGCTCCCGAAGAACCTAAACCTGAAGACCCTAAACCTGACGATCCGAAGCCTGTTGATCCACAGCCAGATAACCCTCAGCCTATAGTTCCCGAACCAGAGCCTAGCTACCCAGTTGTCGACCCTCAACCAACTGACCCGCAGC
>CABRGJ010000083.1 GCA_902470405.1 uncultured Eggerthella sp. | reverse complement strand
CGCTCCTCTAATGACGGAGGGTTTCGCCCGCGTGGCCTCTTGGCTTTGGGTACAATAGAGAGGAACAAAAGTCCAGCTATCCGAGCGGATCGTGCATGCCTGACAACACTCCACAAGACAATCTTGCAGAAGAGCCGCAGACAGCCGAAGAATTGCAAGATCAAGAATCTGTAGCGGAAGAATTCGCCGCAGAAGATCTTGCCGCCCAAGAATCTCCCGAGCAAGAGGCTACCGAGCAAGACCTTGCGGATCAAGAGCCTGCCGCCCAAGAATCCAGACAGGCACCTTCGAACGAGAAGGGACAAGGGCAAAGAGCACGCCGTCGCTCCTCGCGACAGCTCTCTTTTGACGCGGACGCGAGCACCGAAGATGAGCCAGCTTCAAAAGACATCATCTCAGACGAAAAGCCCGTCACGGAAGAACCCGTGGCGCAAGAGGAAATCGTCCCAGAGGAAACCGCGAAGGAATCAACCGACGCCGATAAAGCTGCTACGCAAGAGCCAGCTGCGGAAGAACTCACGACAGAAGAGTTTCCAGTCGTGCAAGTGCCAGCTACACAAGAGGAAACCGCCCCAGAGGAAAACGCGAAAGAACCTGCAGCTCAGGAGCACGATGAATCGTCTGAGTCTGCTGATGGCATGTCAAAAACGAGCATGCCAGAAGTTAGCAAGCCTGAGCCCCCGAAGAAAAAGCCCAAGCTCGAAAGCATCGATGGGTATGTGGACGAGCTCAGCCGTGAGCTCGATATGGAATTCGCAGATGAAACAGAGGATCCCATCGAAGAACAGGTCGATGAGCTTGTTGCAGTCGATGATCCTGCTGCGAGCGACTTTAACGACCTCGATGTCTTCGACGACCAAGACGACGATAGCGAACAAGGCGCTCAGAGCGAGCAAGATGAGCAGGCCGATCAGGCCGATAAAGTCGATGAAGCTGACGCGTTCGAGTCGTCTCTAGAAGAAGTCGCGCCCGAGCCGACCCTGGCAGAAAGCACACCTGAACAGCAGCAGTCTGTAGAGAAACGTCAAGTTCCCGCACCTGCCAAGACCTCGGTAAACACGCCGGTCGCCAAAGAAGCGACACCCTCCAGACGCCAGGCTCGCGAAGAAGCTCAATCCACACAGCGCAGTGCGCGTGAAACACCACGCAAAGAGCGTCATGCCGATCCGCAAACGCCAGCACAAAAAGAGCATCGTGCCGATCAGCAAGCACCACAGCAGCGCACAAAGAACAAGCCTCAAACTCGTGCGCAAGAACCGCAGCCGGAGCTGAAAACTCCGCCTGAGCGCATCACGCGCACCTACCTGAAAAGCCCCTCGCTCAAGCAGGCATTCCGCAGCTTCGGCAAGCTGAAAGGCGGCGTAGCATGGCGCAAGGTCTACGCGCCGGTCATCATGTTCATGCTCCTCTTTGCATTGCTCTCGCTCGCTGTTGTAGATTCGCTTCCGATCGTCGATTCGTTCAACCTGACGATCAACACGATGGTTCAGCAGACGCGCGGCCCGCTTGATGCTTTCGTCATCACGCTCACCACCATCGGGGATTTTCTTCCCATGGCAGGCATTTGTCTACTCGTCTGCGGAATCCTCTATATAGGAGGGAAATGGGATAGCCTTGCTTATTTCATCACGAATACGCTCCTGGCCATTATCTGTATCCAAGCGTTGAAGCTCATTTTCGCAGTTCCGCGTCCAGGTGACGAAACGCTCGTTCCGCTCCCATTGTCCTTTTCGTTTCCCTCGGCGCACAGTTTCTGCTCTTTGGTGATCTTCGGTCTTGTTGGGCTGCTCATCTTCCGCGCACTCTATGCGCGCGGTATTTCACGAAACGTAGCCATGGCTCCTGGCATCATCCTTGTTGTCCTTGCCATCTTCATAGGACTCTCGCGCATCTATGTAGGCGTACATTGGCCAAGCGATGTGCTGGGCGGCTGGTTGCTCGCAGGTGCGTGGCTCGCCTTCGCAGGTGCGCTTTACACCGCAGGCGCGCGTCAAAAATAACGACCAAGTTCCCGAATGGAAACAACATCTAGGACGATCGCGATACTCGATCGCCTGCTTGCTATGCTCAAATGGCGAAGTTTTGTCCGAGTAGAGAATAAAGGTGAACAAGCATGAAGATCTTGAGTGAATTCAAAGAGTTTATCAACCGCGGTAATGTCATGGATATGGCGGTCGGTATCATCATCGGCGCAGCCTTCACCGCTATCGTCACCTCTTTTGTCAGCGATCTCATCCAGCCCTTCATCGTCCTCATCACTGGAGGCAACGGCGCAGGCGTCTCGAACCTCACGATCCCAGTAGACGGCACGGAAAACGGCATCGATTTCGGCTCGTTCATCAGCGCTATCATCAACTTCCTCATCATCGCTTGGGTAGTATTCATGCTCATTAAAGGTTTGAACAAGCTGAAGAATGCAGGTGGCACGATCAGCAAGAAGTTCAATAAGAACGGCGACGAGGTCATCACGAAAGAGCCGACCTGCCCGTTCTGTCTTGAGGAAGTGAACGAAGGCGCAACGCGCTGCCCGCATTGTGCAGCAGAACTTCCCGCACCTGCAGAGCCAACGGTCGAGGTTATCGAAGCGTAGAGTCGTGCTTGTGATTCATGCCTGAAGATCAGCTTCCGAATCCCGCAGGTATGTCCGAGGTCGGCATTCCGCTCATCGCGCCTATGCACAAGATACGAGCATTTCGAATGTGGTGGCTTTGTGATGAACTCGCCGTTCACGGTCCCGAACAGCCCGTTTCGGCCAAATGAGGGCGTTTGTGCCCTTCTTGAGAGCGCCCCACAACATCTAGCGCTTTTTGCACCAAATGCCCAAAATGAGCCTGATTTTGTGAAATTCTTGCAAGAATCGCATGAAGATTAAACGAATTTGCCGCAAAGAAAAGATGGAGAAAAATGCGTTTTCTTGCAGATCGGTAACGAAGCACGTAGGCTAGAGCACGCAGGCGCCGCCCTGATAGCGAATAGTTCAGCAATTTGCGCGATGGAATCCCACCATCGCGTTTTGATTTGATCAACCTGTTACGAAACACCTTGCGCAATCGAAACACTTCGTAACGAGTGATTGCTCGCTTTTGTCTTCGTGTGTATCGTCCGAGCGGTCTTCTTGGACGCAGTGCCTGCAGCGCGAATCGCTCATGCGAGTCTTAGCGCTGTGCATGTTCATGCATCAGTCGTGCAAGCTCACGCATCGAGGCTATTCGCAGTCATGCATATTGTTCGCAAGACCCGCATGTGCGCGAACCTGTTATAAGGACAGTATTTGTTAGTAGACGTATTGCGCAAGATCGCGCTGCCAACCCTTCTGGGAGTTGCAGTTGCCGTAACGATCATGATGCCAGGCATCGCATTCGCAGACAACGAACCGCAAGCCCCAGAAGAATCAACCTCAGAGCTGCAGACCGAGCTGGTCAGCGAGACTCTGATCAGCGATCAGACAGAGCTCCACTCGACGATTTTGAACACCTGCGAAGCATTCGCGCAGCAGGCAAGTGCGAATAACTTGGTCAACATGGCGCTCTCGCTCAAAGGCAGCCCTTATTCTTATGGCGGAACGACGCCTCGCGGATTCGACTGTTCGGGTTTTACCCAGTATTGCTTTAGGAATGCATTAGGGATCGAGATTCCTCGCACTGCAGCAGCACAGGCTTCGCTCGGTGAAAGCGTTTCGATGGATGAGCTTCAGCCGGGAGACCTGCTCTTTTGGGGATCCGGTTCAGGCATCTACCACGTAGGGATCTATGTTGAAGACGGCACCTACATCCATGCAGCAGGAAGCGGCAAGGGTGTTCGGATTCAATCCATGGAATACTTCCATCCAACATTTGCAAAACGTGTTTGTTAACGAAAAAATCCCCGACGAAAGTCGGGGATTTATTTTTGTGCGACCGAGCCGAGATGGTCGCCTATTGCGCTCTGCCTCTCTGCCGAGATAGAAAGGCAGAGCATCGCGAATACGGAAAACGCCTGGACAGAGAAACGCCCGAGCGTTCCGTGATTCTTAGTAGTTCGAAGCGCGAATCTGGAAATGGCTCTGCGGATGATCGCAGATGGGGCATTTCAGAGGCGCTTCCTTGCCGATGTGCAGATGGCCGCATACGGTACAATACCAAACCTGAGCCTCTTCACGCTTGAAGACTTCATCGTTCTTGATGCGCTCGGAGAGCACGTTGTAGCGCTCCTCATGCGATGCTTCGATCGCTGCCAGGCCGTCGAAGAAATCGCCCAGCTCCTCGAACCCTTCAGCACGAGCCACCTTTGCGAATTCGGGATACTGATCGTCAGCCTCGAAATGCTCGGAGCCAGCAGCAGCCTTCAGTCCTTCGAGTACATGAGGGATTTCGCCATCATGCAGGCGTTTGAACAGCAGTTTTGCATGATGCAGTTCGTTATCTGCGGTCTCGTTGAAGATGTTCGCGATCTGCACGTATCCATCCTTGCGTGCCTGCTGACCGTAGAAGACGTACTTCACATAAGCAAGAGCCTCCGCGTTGAGTGCGGTTTCCATATTCTTCCAAGATTGAGAATCTTTGAGTTCCATTGAAAGCTCCTTCCCTCAAAACTGCTTTCTGTTCCACAATTATAGGGTGAGCTTCAGAACGTCACTTATCGCCCCAAACGCCTGTCAACAATCTGTTGAAGTGCGGTCAGGAAGGCGAAAACGCCCGCGCGCCTTATTGGCCGAAGGCCTTATCGATCGAAGGCTTTATCGCCCGCGCGCCTTGTCTTATTGACCATGTGCTTTATCGCGTGCCTTATCGATCGCGCAAGGATGAATACACGGTCTTGATCACCAGATCGAAGTCGAGCGGCTTGGCGAAATGCCCATTCATGCCCGCATCCTTCGTCTTGCGCACATCATCGACGAACGCGTTGGCGGTCATGGCGAAGATCGGCAGCGCATCGAAGTCGGTATCTTCGCGCTCGAGCTTACGGATCGCCTTGGTCGCATCCAGGCCATTCATGATAGGCATCTGCATATCCATGAACACGCAATCGTAGTAGCCAGGCTCGTGCTCTTCGATCGCACGCACCGCCTCCTCGCCATTGAGAACATGCTCGATCTCAAGGCCGGTCATGCCAAGGAACGCGCAAGCGACTTCGGCATTCAGGTCGTTATCCTCTGCCAAGAGCGCACGCTTGCCCGTGAAATCGACCTGCTCGGTCAATACCTCAAGATCGTCGGTGCTCTCCTGGGCAGTTTCGCCCGCGATCTGCGCGAACAGATGGGTCAACCGCGACTTGAAGAGCGGCTTGCTCACGAAGTACGCAGCACCCGCCTCGCGCGCTTCATGTTCGATCTCCGACCAATCATAGGCAGAGATCACGATGATAGGCACATCTTCAGACGCTCGCGCGCGGATCTGGCGGATCGTCTCGACGCCATCCATCTCAGGCATCACCCAGTCGATG
>CABRGJ010000082.1 GCA_902470405.1 uncultured Eggerthella sp. | reverse complement strand
ATGCAAAGCAGATCGGACCTCCTATCGAGACGTTCTTCTGTGCAAGTAACGAGAATCGCGTCCTGACCGACTTCATCAACACGGGCATCTATGATATTCGCGATCGTGAGTTCGTGCTCACGCCCTCTCCATCCATGGATATTCTTGTTTCCTCCAACGTCGAGCGCCAGCTCTTCGAGCTTTCGGGACGCAGGAGTGATGTTATCGCTTCTTGGATGAAGGATCTGAAAGAGAACAAAGCCTTCAGCATCGATGACCAAACACGCGAGAAGCTCCAGGCCGAGTTCAAAGCGGATGCGGTCGATAGCAAGGCATGCCTGCGTACCATCAAGGCAGTACTGGATGAATATGATTATCTCGTCGATCCGCATACTGCGGTAGCGATGAAAGTGGCGCAGAACCTTCGCGGTGAAAATCCCGTACTGGTAGCCTCAACGGCTCATTGGGCGAAGTTCGGTGATAGCGTTTACAGAGCTTTGATGAGCCTTGCTCCTGGCGATGAGTTGCCAGCAGATGTTGCTTCATTGAGCGGTTGTGAGCTCAATGACCTGATCGCTCGAGAAACGGGACATATCGCTATTCCGCGTGGCTTAGCCGAACTCGACACGAAGCCCATTCGCTTCACCGAGGTCATCGAGGGGTCGACACCTGCTATTGAAGCAGCGATCGAGTCCTTCGTTTGCTAAGGCTTTTCCAAGCGGATCGAATCGCATTATCGACAAGGGCGTTCAGAACCAAGAAGCAATCAGAGCAGTTTCACGGTAATCGATATCTCAAACTGCCGTCCTTCTCCATCCGAGCAGATATGATGCGAGGTCATCGCTTCTTCCTGCGCGCTCTTGCAATGCACTCGGGGCGAACATGATCGCAAGACCTCTGGTTTTTTCGGTCCAGGTATGTCGCGCATGTGATCGAAAGGGGTAAGAGGCGTTTCGTTCGTTTCTTTTGTTTCTTGTGGTTCATCTGCTGCAGATAGGGCAAGTGCTTCGTTCGGGCATGGATCGCTCTTCGCTCTCATCTTGTGCTCTGCGCAAGGCATCTCTTGCTGCTCGAGTATGTCCGAAGGTGTTTGATCTGCGGGCAGAGATTCGTCTCCCTCGAAATGATGGAGGCATCCGAAGCATACTTCCATATCGGAAAAACATGTTGCGCCACAAATTGGGCAGATCTTGAAATCCTGCGCTTCAATGATAGGGGCTTCGTGTTCTTCAGGTCGCATTCCGTGAACTACTTTCATCTTCTTTCTCCTTCTTTGTGGCTGATCGGTATGATCGGTCGTGTCGTTTATGGTCAATTGATGCGGAGTGGTCGCGATGTATCGATTTCGACCCTTATACCTAAGGGCGACTTGCTTCGGGCGGGGCGAGTCGTAAGTGATCTCCGTAAGTGAACCAGGTGTCATCTTGGAAGATCGCGGGCATTTCGAGTACGCCAACCGCACGGTCGCATGAGCGCTTGCATCCTGGTGGTACCGAGGTCTCGGCATCGATGACCACGCCCTCACGATCGAAAAATGCTACATGTATGGGATACTCCATGCCGAAGGTATGGATGCTATGACAGGGTGCGATCAGGAGCATCTGTGGTTCAGGCGGCGCACCGAGCAGGCCGCGTACGCGTTGTGAGAATGAACTCGCGACACCCATTTTGGGAAAGAGCGGCATTTCCTTTCTTTGCCAGGCGCAAAGCGTTCGATCGATGGTTGTAGATTCTGACATGTTTATCTCCTTTGATTGGGGTTGCTGCTTGGATCTTTGTTTTTCATCAGGTAGGTAAGTCGATCAGTACGATCGTTCTCCTATCCATCGAAAGGTATTGCACGATAAGACTGCGGTAGGTACCTGAGCTCTTCGCAAAGCTCGTGATGGATCGATCGGTCTCTTGAAGCGATATCCATCCTTTTTGCTCAAGAGATCGCTTACACGCGTCTTGCGCATTCTCAAGGGAGCCATCATAGATAAAGCTCATGGTCTTGCCAGATGTATACGCTGCAGCGAAGTCGCTTGGATCGAGCGCTTCAGCTTGGAACTCTGAAGGAATATCGGTATCGAGCGTGAGGTTGAAGCATGCAGCTGCGAGCATGTCCATACTCGGATCGTCCGCTTCGATCATCTTAAGGATCGAGGTAGCGTTCGTATCGGTCGACTCTTCGGGTGCTTCGAGAGCGCTCGCGTCGTCAAGACCGCTTCTAAGCGATGCGTCGATCGCTATGCATAAGCCAATGCAGATCGCGAATAAGCCTGCGAATAGGCATATCTTGGTGAGTGCTGTTCTGGTCATAGGAATACTCCTGGTTTGTAGGTATCAACCGTTATCTGGGCTGTGTGTTCGATCGGAGAGAGCGCGATACCGAATACGCTTCTGAGCGGGTAGGCTCCGAAGATGGTGGGCGAGAAGAAAAGCGTGCCTGAGTAGACGACCATGCCATCGTTTTGTCCGCTCGCTGAGACGCTACAGGAAAGATGAGCCTTCTGCGTGAAGCGATCGAGGCTCTCTTCGACCTGTGCGCTGATGCGATCGGAGGATTCGTCGCTTGCAGGAGAGGGGGCGAGCACGCTTACGGATTCGCGGAAGATGCGGTCGAATGCAGCGCATTCCGAGAGGAAAAGAACGCTGTTGAACGCGATGATCGCGATGATCAGCATCATGGGGAAGAGTACGACAAACTCTATGGTCATTTGACCGCTTGAGCGTGCACTACGACAGCGAGAAAGCTGAGAGTTCTTGTGCGGTGAGGGATGTAAAAGGGCGCTCATCTCCACCTCCGTGAGAATTGGAAGGAGGCGATACGATCTTGAAGTGCAGAGAATGCTTGACGAATAGCATCGTTGGCAGTGTCCTTGATCGATTGCGGGATCGTGATCGTGATCGGGATCTCAACAGATCCTTGAATGATCTCGATCGTTGCGACCTCGATCGTAAAGTCGGCACCATCGATCTGTTCTGTTATCGCACTCTGAGCTGAATCGAGCACATTCTCGAAGACTTCAGCGTTCGTATTGCGCCCAAGATTAGCGATCTTCACATCGATGAGACGCACGCAGAATGGTGAGTCATCTGCGTATCCGATGTGCATAGTGTTGACGAGAGCTGCTTTTCTCGGAGAAAGATCAGCGCTTTGAAGACCAACCCCTTCGATGATTGATTCGAAACAGCCCGCAGCCCATGGCCCCAAACCACTCTCGCTTGCGAGTGGTAACGCGCCGATCGCATCGTTCAAGGCGTTCGTGAGCGTTTCCTGCGCTTCGCCATATCCCTCGAGCAGTCGAGCCCAAAGATCGAGCGCGATGTGGGCTCCACCCGTTCCTCCGTCCACGCCTGCTTGAGCATAACCGTCGAGGATGCTGTTGATGGCATTCTTTCCGCTCTCAGTCGATTCGGGTAAGAGCGTCGCCCCTGAAAGAGCTACGCGTGCCCTTAATCGTTCCGTGCTCTCGACGAATCGAGTGGTGAAATTCGAACGTCCTGGATCAGTGGTCACAACGAAAGTGACCGCACCGAATTTCCCCGGCGGATCGATCTTGATGCGTTGGCTATCCGCTTCCTCGAGTGCTTCCCCGATCGACTGGAAGAGCTCTTTGGTCTGCCCTTTGAGCTCTTGCGATCTTTCGCTCGCCTTCTGGTAGGCATCTTGATACGACACCGCAAGATCAGCGACCTTGAGATAGTGATACTCGAACCCATTGTCGATCGAGCTCGAGGCAGAAGCTACGCTTCCCATGCTCGTTGCGTCGAACTGGCATTGCGGACATTTTTCGAACGCAGCGTTTCCGTCAGCTTGTGCAATCGAGCCATGGCCAGCCTTCGTAGCTTGTGCATAGGCGGGGCATCCCTCGAAGGCATGGAGCACCTGCTTGCCCTGCGCAGAAGCAGAAATGGGGTAGTGTGCATCAGTGTAGAGCGTTGTTCGTTTCATTTCTTCAGTGTTCTTTGGGAGACGAGGAAAATATGCTTTAAAACTATCGGATGTTCGATTCACGTATCCCTTTGCGAGCTCTTCTGATGCATAGCGGTAGAGCTTCTTACGCAGCGCTGATCGTGCGCGTTCTGCGACTGATCCGTCGGAGGGGCTTTCGATCTGAGCGCGTGAGCGATAGTATGCTTGCGCCCGTGTGAGCGCGACGTCGAAATCCCACGTTTCAGCAGAGGCGTAATAGGGATTCTCGCGTGCGTCGAGGTGCGCGAGCGTTTTTGCTCGTTCATACATGCAGTAGGAGGTTTCGCTGCCGCTATCGAATTGATAGGCTGCTTCTTTGAAGGTGTTCGCATCATGAGCGGCTTCTTCGGCCTTCTCGCCAAGGTCCTTGATCGTATCTCGTTTTTCTTCAGCTTCTTCGAATGCCTCGTCGCTGATGCGATGTTCTCTCTCGTCGAGTGGGTCGGTCTGCCAGGGAACGAGGATCGCGATGCCAGTATACGATGCGCCACCGCGCACGCCTGAGTTCGCATCGATGACGCTTTTTGCTTTCGCCGCTGCAGCGAGCGGCAGGATGAGCTTTAGTTGCTCAAGTGCATCTTGTGCTCTTTCGACAAATGAGACCTGAGCTCGTTTGAGCTTTTGGGCTGTTTGCCAAAGCGTTTCTGAGAGCGTTGCGGTGACGGGAGTGCAGGCCGCAGCTATGCTCAAACCAAGACAGCATAACGATGAAAGGGAGAGGGAAAGCGCGAGCGCATCGCAAACGAGCCCGACAATGTAATATTCACCTACCACATTCTCAGCAGCGAGTGCGGCTACATCCGCAACTTCTTGGATGTCAGCTGATACGGATTCGATCTCATATACTTGAGCTGCAGTGAAGATGAGTGCGAGCGTGATGAGCAGCGCAAGAGCAACTCCCACGGTCGAGAAACCCTTCTCTTCATGAAGGTTTTGTTCCAAGTTGTTCAAGAAGCGTTCCATCGTTCAATCCATTGGTTGGGGTCGGTACCGAGTGGGTTTTCCTGTACCCAAGTGCTCTTGGTCGTGAGGTGGTGCGAGACTTTGAGTTGGAAATTGCCCTCATCGTTGAGAACACCAAGCGCTTCGAGCCCGAAATCGAATAGCGGCAAGGGCTTCACTTCGTTGGTTATCTCGACAGAGACTTCACTTGTTGATTCGTCTCCGGTATAGGCGACGATCCACGTGCATGATGGTTCATGCACGTGGAAACTATCTTGCTGAGGGATGGCGGCTAGGCGACGTTTTGCGTAGTCCTCGACCGCATCGACGTTCTTTTCCATCAAAGATTCAGTCGCAACGATCCGGCAGGTTTCTGCAGCGGCGCCTTGCATGACGAGCGTGGTGTAGAGCAGAATAGCTGGTTGGATCAGGAGTAATAGTGCAAGCAGGAGCAAGGGGATCAAGAAAGCTGCCTCTACGACCGCTTGTCCATTCTCCTCGAATTTTGCTTTTCTTGCTGATCGAGCGAGCTTGTTCTTTGTGTG
>CABRGJ010000081.1 GCA_902470405.1 uncultured Eggerthella sp. | reverse complement strand
TGGACCATCAGATCCTCCACCGCCGCGATCGATTGACTCGAATCGCTGCTCGCCTCGAAGATGATGAGATCGCAACTCGGATGCTCATGCAAAAGCTTCTTGAACTGCAGCGAGGAACCCGCCACCACATCAACATCCATGCTGGAGAGGACCGCCTGGAACTTATGGGCATTATCGAGGCTGTCCGCTACGAATATGACGCTCTTTCATCCAGACCTCCTACAGAACAGCCAGATAATGATCGAGCTCCCATGCAGAAACGCTCTTCTGATAGCTATCCCATTCTGCGCGCTTTGCATCCACCAGATATGAATGGATGTGTTCGCCCAAGACCTCCTTCATGAGGTCAGATTGTGCGAAGAACTCAACGGCTTCGCCCAGCGTAGCAGGCATCGTACGAATGTCACGCTCCTTCGACTCCTGGCGAGAGCAGTTGAACAGATTCGGGTCCTCCATCGGCGCCTCGAGCGGCAGTTCATCGTGAATACCGCGAAGGCCTGCTGCAAGAATGACCGCAAAAGCGAGATAGGGGTTGCACGAAGGATCGGGGTTGCGCAGCTCGATGCGACATGCTTCGCCTTTGTTGGGCTTATAGCCAGGGATACGCACGAGCGTACAACGATTCGAACGCGCCCAGGTGATCTGCGTCGGCGCTTCCCCACCCGGCACCAAGCGCTTATAAGAATTCACCGTCGGGTTCGTGATGAGCGCAAATTCAGGCGCATATTTCAAAAGACCTGCGATATAGTGCTTAGCGATCTTCGAGAGGTTGTAGCCATCAGGGTCGCTCGTATCGAAGAAAACATTGTTGCCATTTTCATCGAACAAGCTCTGGTGGATATGCATGCCCGAACCGGGCTGATCAGCCATAGGCTTTGGCATGAACGAAGCATAATGGCCGTATTTCATAGCGATCTCTTTGACCGTGAGCTTATAGGTCATCACATTGTCTGCCATGGTGAACGCATCGGCGAAGCGCAGATCGATCTCCTGCTGCGACGGACCATTCTCATGGTGAGAATATTCGACCGGGATACCTAGCTTCTCGAGCGTAAGGATGGTGTCGCGACGAAGATCGCTCGCATAATCGAGCGAGGTAAGGTCGAAATAACCGCCCGTATCGAGCACTTCGAGTCCATCACGGTCCTTGAAATAGTAATACTCGATCTCAGGGCCAACATTCATCATATATCCGAGCTGTTCAGCCTTGGCCACCACGCGCGCCAGCACCGCACGCGAGTCGCCATCGTAGATGCGTCCTTCAGGTGTGCGGATCGAGCAGAACATGCGCGCGACCGCATTCTCAGCAGGGCGCCACGGCAAGATCTGGAACGTGGAGGCATCTGGAAATGCGAGCATATCGGATTCATGATTGAGCGAAAAGCCTTGCACGCAGCTCGCATCAAAACCCATGCCCTCCTCAAAAGCGTTCTCGAGCTCGCTTGGAATGACAGCGAACGACTTCATATTGCCAAGCACATCACAGAACCAAAACCGCACGAAATGCACGTCACGGCTCTTGATCGTCTTGAGCACGAAATCTTGATCGGGGCTCATCACCATGCCACATCTTCCTTCCCGCATATGCGATGTGTCGATACCTCGTTTCATTATACGGGCTACGAAGAGAGGCGATGTTACAGATTTGTTTCTGGTGCGTTCCTACGACTTATCCATCTTGCGCGCCGCGTAACTACAAGCACTCTGTACGATCTGGACGATCACGATCAGGATGATGACAGTGGCTATCATCACATCGTCCTGATAGCGCTGATAGCCATAGCGGATCGCGATGTCACCCAAACCGCCAGCACCAACCGTACCTGCCATCGCAGAGTAACCTAAGATGGTGATGAAGACGATCGCAAACCCACGGACGAGCGAGGGCATAGCTTCGCGCAGGAACACCTTGTAGACGATCTGCCACGTGTTCGCCCCAAAGCTCTGCGCTGCTTCGACCAAGCCGCCATCGACCTCTTCGATGGACTGTTCGACCATGCGCGCGATGAAGGGAGCAGCCGAAACCACCAACGGAACGATCGCGCCTGGCACGCCGAGCGACGTACCAACGATGAAACGCGTGAACGGAATGAGCGCAACGAGCAAGATGATGAACGGGATCGAACGACCGATGTTGATGATCCAACCCAGCACCATGTTCAGGACGCGACGAGGCATAAGACCTTTCGGGCTGGTGAGCACGCACAAGACACCCAGCGGGATACCGATCACGTAAGCAAAGAACGTCGCGATAACGGTCATGAGGATCGTGTCCCATGTGCCTTGAGCAAGCAGCGCTCCGTAAGAATCAAAGAAAGAAGCGAGAGTTTCCATGGTCTATGCCCTCTTCCCTAGGAGCTGACGTGTTGCATCGCTCTGTGGATTCGCGAACACCTCTTCGGTGATACCCATCTCGACGATCTGTCCCTCGTCGATAACCGCGATGGTATCGCAGACCATCTCGGCAACGAGCAATGAATGCGTGATGAGCACGATCGTGACACCTAATTCTTCATTGATGTCCTTAAGCAAACGCAGGATGGACTGCGTAGTCATCGAATCGAGCGCACTGGTCGCTTCGTCACAGAGCATGATAGATGGATTATTGATGAGCGCACGCGCGATCGCGACGCGCTGCTGCTGACCACCTGAGAGCTGCGAGGGGTACTTGTTCGCTTTGTCGGCCAGACCGACCAACTCGAGCAAGTCCATCGCGCGCCTCTTCGCCTCTGCCTTGTTGTAACCCTTATGCAATTCGAGCGGGAACGTGACGTTGCGCAGCACGGTGCGCTGTTGAAAGAGCGAGAAGTTCTGAAAGATCATTCCTACGCTCGCGCGAAATTCCAAAAGATCCTTGCCGGAAAGACCTGTGATGTCACGTCCATCGATGATGATCTCGCCCGAGGTGGGGCGCTCGAGCAAATTGATGCAACGCACCAGCGTTGACTTGCCGGCACCCGATTGCCCGATGATGCCGAAGATGGAGCCATCCTCGATGGTGAGATTAATATCCTTCAGAGCATGATGAGCTTCATCATGCTTGTCCCCTGTGTAGGACTTATATAAGTGTTCGATCTGAATCATGCGGATCCTACGATGCTTCTTGTGATGTTTTGTACATGCACGCTGCAAGGGAAGCAACGCGCGGTATTCAACTATAGTTCAAGAAAAAACGAAATGGGCACCTGAAGGTGAGCGAAATAGCTGCGGAGGTATACGTTAATGATATAGCTGGTAATAACCGTTACCTGGAGCAAGCAACGAACTTGCAAAAGGGTCGCCCTCCACGAAAGCGCGTGGCCATTTGAAATGCAGATAGGCTCGCTCTTGTTCAAGACGGATACGGCGCACATCAGAAAGATGCTCATCTGTGATCGTATTCTCGAAATGATAGAGCTCGACACTCGGTTCGTAGACGACAAGATAGCCCGCCTTGATGACCTTCAAGCAAAAATCAGTATCGGAGAGATCGAGCTTGAAGCGCTCGTCGTAGCCTTCCACTTCATCGAAAACGCTACGCTTGATGAGTTGGCAGGCTTTTGAGACAGCTGAAACATCGTTGGAACAGGTAAGGCGCTTCATATATCCCGCAGCTGAACGTGGAAGATTGGCGCCGATATCTACCGATCCAGCCGCCGATCCGACCATGATGCCCGCACTTGCGATAGTATCGTCGGCGAAGAGCAGCTTACCACCTACCACTCCAACGTCTTCACGCTGGCAGAGCGCTATCATGCGGCTGATCAGATCGTCACAGACCACCTCAGTATTCGCGTCGAGCAAAAGGACATAGTCGCTCTCCGTATTGCGCACCGCTTCGTTCACGCATGTTGCATAACCATTGCGCTCACTCTTCTGGATGAGTTCGATCTGATCGTGCTGGCCCTGCAAACGTCCGTAGCATGCGAACATTTCCGCAGACGAACTGCCATTATCAACGATACGCACCTGCAAATTCGGATAGGGACTCTTTTCGAACAAGCTCTCTACGCATGTCTCGAGCAGGTAAGGATGCTCGTGGTTGACGATGACCGCCAAGACCGAAGGCGATTCTTCGGGAAGCGCATAGTTACAGCGATAGACCTGTTCATGGATATCAGAAAGCACCGTCGCCTCGATGCCGACACGTTTCAGATGGTTCGCCACCGCGCGCCTGCCACCACGAAAATCCTCTTCCTTTGCCTCGATGCGCGCCTGTTCACCAGACAGATCGGTACTGGGTGTAGTCTGCACATGATAGAGGATCTGATCGATGCGCTCGGCATGACCCACCTGCTCGATCGCCTTGAAGAGCAGATCGTAGAGCAGCGCCTCGGCCACAAACCCCTGCTGTTCACATATGTGTGCAATAAGACTGCGATCGAAGACGATGAATGGGCCCATATAGTCGTATGACAAGAGAAGATCGGGTGAATAGATAGGCTTGCAGACCAGGCCACCCAATCTCCCGTCGGTGAATATGAGGTCATGATGTGCATAGATGATGCGCGCCTGTTCATGATCGGGATAGGCAGCGGTCTCATTGATACGACGTACCACCTCGAAGAATGCTTCCGGAGCGAGCACGATATCAGGCGTGATCAACGCGCAATAATCTCCGCGCGCCTGATCAAGTCCCGCTGCGAACACCTCATCGAAGCCCAATGCCTCATCGACCTTCACGCGCGTAAGGCTCTCGGGCCCTTTGACCCCACGCACCATCGACTCGAATTCTGCATCTCCGTAATACCGATCGACCAGCACTACCTCGAAGACGTTGTATGTCTGGGAAGCAAGCGCGGTGAAGCATTGAGCAAGACGGTCCCTATCCCCACCCGAGAGTGGCATGACAAGCGAGATGAGCGGCTCATGGGAAAACGTCAAGCGTCGCTGTTCCGCAAGATCAGCGAGTGTTGCACTGTGAAGCAGATACCACTGGTCGTAGGTCGGATCCTTCGCCGCGTCGTTGGTATCGTGTGTGAAGTGCGCCTTGAGCGGTTCATAAGTCTCGTCGCAGAACATCGCAAAACCCTCAGGAACGACCCCGAGGGCATCATAGGCGCTTACGCAAAAGTCTTTGTCGTCACGGGGCACGCGTACCGAGAAACCTACATTGATACGACTTTCGTCGCCAAAACGACGCGCAGGCTTCACCTCTTCGAAGAGCGGATAGACGGGCAGATCGCGCTCCTTGCCGTGTGCATCCATGAAACGAACTTCAACATCCGCACCCTCGATCTGCGGGAGGTCGACGAGCATCTTCACCACGATCTCATCCTTGTCATCAATGGCT
This sequence comes from uncultured Eggerthella sp., assembly GCA_902470405.1. GTDB lineage: Bacteria > Actinomycetota > Coriobacteriia > Coriobacteriales > Eggerthellaceae > Anaerotardibacter. Next base: position 222 of record CABRGJ010000081.1, on the reverse strand, counting down.
GCGATAAAGCTCGTGTTCATGCGATCGGAATAGTATTCGCGCTCGATGTCGAACATCTGCGTGATGAGCTCATTCTTCACTACCGAATTGATACGTGTGCGCCATGAGAGCATGTTTGTCTCGATCGTAAGATGAGCACGCCCGAGCGGCGCATCAGTGCTGCGATATTCGACGAATTCGAGCACGATCTCCCGTTCGTCAAAATGAGGTAGGATGACCGCG
>CABRGJ010000080.1 GCA_902470405.1 uncultured Eggerthella sp. | reverse complement strand
CTCATTTGTACAGTGGGTATCGCTTCGCGCTCTCAGAAATATTTCAAGCGTCAGCAGAAGGCTCTCGGCAACTTGAATGCGCACATCGAGGAGATGTATAGCGGTTACACCGAGGTGAAGTCGTTCACGCGTGAAGACCATGCGATCGACAAGTTCAATGAGCGCAATAAGGCTTACTTCAATCAAGCATGGCGCAGCCAGTTCCTCTCCGGCATCATGCAGCCCCTGATGACTATCATCGGCAATCTGGGCTATGTGCTCGTGTGCATTATCGGTGCGGTGCTCTACATAACAGGCGGTGTCGCTACGGTTGGTGAGATTCAGGCATTCGTTCAGTATATGCGCCAGTTCACGATGCCCATCACGCAGATCGCGTCCATTGCGAATACTATTCAGGCAACGCTCGCCGCAGCCGAGCGTGTCTTCGAATTGCTCGATGCTGAAGAGATGACCGAACCTGATCCAGTTCAGGTGCAGCTCATACCAAAACCATGCGAAGGCGCGGTTGCCTTTGAGCACGTAGGTTTCGCTTATGATCCTGAAAAACCCGTTATCAAGGATTTTTCGCTCAAAGTCCAGCCTGGTCAGATGGTTGCCATCGTCGGGCCGACGGGCGCAGGAAAGACAACGCTGGTGAATTTGTTGATGCGTTTCTACGATATCGACCGCGGCACTATTGCGATCGATGGGGTTGATACGGCACTCGACACGCGCCATGATGTGCGCAGCAACTTCGGCATGGTGCTTCAGGATGCATGGCTCTTCTCGGGCACGATCCGTGAAAACATCGCCTATGGTGCTAATCTCGATACGAACTTCATTATTGACTCTGAAACCGCTCAGCCCAAAGAGAAGTACATCCGTCTCGCAGCCAAGCTCGCGCAAGCGGATCATTTCATCGAGCGGCTGCCCGATGGCTACGACACGCAGGTAAAAGAAGACGGATCGAATCTTTCACAAGGTCAGCGTCAGTTGCTCACCATTGCGCGCGCGTTGCTCTCGAATCCTTCTATCATCGTGCTCGACGAAGCTACTTCCTCGATCGACACGCATACTGAATCGCTTGTGCAAAAAGCCATGCGCGAGTCGCTCGAGGGCCGGACGAGCTTTGTTATCGCTCATCGATTGAGCACCATCCGTCAAGCGGATATAATTCTTGTTATTCAAGACGGGGATATCGTTGAGAAGGGAACACACGAAGAGCTGCTCGCTCTGGATGGGTTCTATGCCGAATTACACAATTCCCAGTTTGTTGACTGTATCGATGAAAGCGACTAGATCCGTATCATGGATTCAATACAAAGAAACAGCGAAAGCGATAAGGCGGTGAAAAAACCAGTCGAGATCGCAGTCTTTGATTTCGATGGCACCTGCATAAGCGCCAACTCGCCTGTTCTCTTGGTGAAGTATCTGCTCCGGGCAGGCAAGCTTAAGCCGAGCGCGTTTCTTCGCATCGTACTATGGGGCATCGCTTATAAGTTGCATCTTCCTCAGAATGAAGCTTGGGTCAGAAGTCTAGTGTTTTCTTCGTTCGAGGGCATGAGCAAAAAAGACGCGGATGAAGAGATGTATCGCTTTTACGATAGCTGGATCGTTTCGTGTATTCGTCCCAAAGCGCTCGAGATGATGCGCGAGCACATCGCTTGCGGTCGTGAGATCTGGATCGTTTCTGCTACGTTCGATCCTATCATCGTGCGGGCACATCAAGATCTACCTTACGATCATCATGTTGCAACGGATATGAAGGTTGATGCGCAGGGAAGGTATACGCGTGAGGTGGAGGGGCGTCCGGTGGAAGGCGCAGAAAAGCTCCGTCAGATCGAAGAGCACGCCAACGAAGTGCATGGCGCAGGCAATTGGAGGCTCGCATATGCCTATGGGGATCATTATTCCGACTCGCCGCTGCTTGCCGCCGCCCAGCATCCTTTTGCGGTCACGCCTGGTCCGACGCTGCAGCGTTTAGCGGAAAAAGAGGGTTGGGGGATCCTTGACTGGAAGTAGGCATCTTGTCTCTCTGCGAATGCTCAACGACCGCCCGATTTGCACGTTTCTTGTAATCATGCAGGGGATAATTGAATAACTGTTACTCCTTTAGTAGCATTGATTAACTAAACCATTCGTCGTCATGAAAGGGCGCTCGCACTACTTCGATGCGCCTTCTGTGCTTATAAGGAAAGTGAACGAAGATGAACGAGGACACTAACTTCGGCAACGTTCCATCTCATGGTCATGGATTCAGCGATTCGCATGATTATCTGAATCGCGCCGCTTACGCGGTCGAATCGGGCGATCGACAGTTGGGCATCCATCTCTATTTGGCTGCATTCGAACAGTCCATGCTCGAGAATATCGTTCCAAGTGACGAGACGCTCGGTGGTATGCGCAAGGCGTGGGATCTTGCCGTAGCCTCTCGTCAGCATTCGCTGGCGGAGTATATCTTCGAGAAGCTCAAGCCTTACGTGAGTCCTGACGAGCTTGCGCATAAAGCAGACGAGTTGCAGGATATCGCACTCGATCGTTTAGAGGAGTTCGGTTTCTCGCGTGAAGCGATCGAAGACATGGCTGAGCTTATCAATGAAGACCTTATGGGGCTTTCTCCGAGCTTGTTTTGCCGCTATGAAGAGGATGCGCTCGCATCACCTTTCTCGCTCATGAATTTCGCATCTTGCGAAGAAGAAGGCTCTGAGGCTCCTGTAGCCGAACTTGACGAAGAAGAATTCGAGAGTCCTGAAGCTGAGGCTCGGGCGAAGGGTCTTGGTGAACAGGAAGGTCCGACATCGCCCGATCAAGATATCGAAGCGATCAAGGAAGCGCTCGAACCGCTCGAGCTTCCCGCGTTCCCGATCCCTAAGTTGAAGGGTGCAAAGATCGCGCACATCGATCTCACCGATCGCAAGAAGAAGAAAAAGAAGAAGCCTGAGCCACCATTCGACTATTCCACGATCCGTGGTTTTTCAGGTGCTATCGAGAAGATGGGACAGCTTGGTATCGGCAGGATGCGCGATCCGCAGTTCAAAGAATTCGTGAAAATGCTCAATTCCCGCCATGGTGTATCGCGCATGCCACAACTCGGTACGCTCGTGTTCAGCAGTCCTGCACGTGAGGATGCGAACTATTTCATGGTCGCGACCGTAGGCGAGATGGGCATCCCTGCAGTGCGCATGCGCATGGACCACAACATGCAAGGTCAAGCAGTCTTATGTGTCATGGCATCGCCTGATGCGGTGGCAAGTCAAGGTGGTTTGAATCGCTTTGGCTTCGAAGGTCCAGCGGCGCTCATCTTAGAAGACCTCGATCTATGGGATCTCCCTTGGCTCGATATGGGCGGGGCGGATGTCCCCGATTTCTTGCAGATGCAAATCTCGCGTGGTGCGCGTGAAGCTATGACATTCATCCAATCGGCGCTCGAGAATCCGGAAGTCACCGTTCTAGTGTCTGCGTCGAATCTGGATGCGCTCGATGCGCTGTTCGGTCCGATGCTCGGATTGTATCGTGTCGTGGAGCTCGATCATCCCACCGATGCAGAGCGTAAGGAGATCTGGCGCCATGCCCAGAGCGAACATCCTTCCATGCGCGGCCTTGATGTGCTGCAGATGGTCCCGTTCTCAAAGGGCATGTCGCGCTTTGAGCTGTATGCGGTCATCACCGAGTCCGTCGAAGAAGCGTATCGTCGCAGCATTGCGAAGGATTGTTTTTGCGCTGTGCGAAGTGACGATGTTCTCATGCGATTGTCCAACTTCCATGATCTCGACTCGAAAGAATATAAAGACATCGAGAAGGTGATCATGGATCGCTTCCATCGTTCCATGGGTCATATCGACGACCTGTTGAAAGAAGACTGATGGATATCACGCGCCGTTGCGATTACGCCTGTAGGATCCTGCGCTCGGCTTATGAGTGCGGGCAATCCTATATCTCTATCGCTGATGTGGCCGAGAAGGAGAGCGTTCCGTATTCGTTTGCGCGTAGTATCCAACATGACCTGGTGAAAGCGGGCTACCTGAAGACCATTCGCGGGGTTCGTGGAGGCTTGACGCTCGATTGCGATCCGCACGAGGTCACGCTCCAGGAAGTCATTGAGGCGCTGCAGGGCCCGATCGGCATGTCGCCTTGTTCGGTCGATTGTTCCTACTGTGATCGCTCGTCGGGTTGTGAGTTCAATTCGGTGTGGTGCGCTGCCGACGTGCTCGTGGCACAGCTTTTCTCATCCATCACGCTCGCAGACCTTTTCGAGAAGGGTGCAAGCCACCCTGAGGTAAGCAGGATCCTCGATTCGAAGCACTAGCTCGAGCGCTTGCATCTTCACCTTTCACGACACCTGCGAGATACTCTTATGGATACGATCTTCACCCCAGAACAGCTCGATAGTTTCACCCGTACGGTATGGCGCGAAGGGGAGCATCATCATCGCGATCTTCCTTGGCGCTATATCGATGATCCGTATGCGGTGCTCGTCTCTGAGATCATGCTGCAGCAGACCCAGGTCTCGCGTGTCGAGAAGCATTGGATGCGGTTCTTGGAGCTCTTTCCTACGCTCGATTCATTAGCATCGGCTGATGTGGCGCTGGTATTGGAGATGTGGCAGGGGCTTGGTTACAATCGCCGCGCGCTCGCGCTCAAACGTACCGCAGAATATTGCGCCGAACATTATGCGGGTAAACTGCCTGAAGAGCACGCGCAGTTGCTCGCGCTTCCCGGCATCGGGCCTGCCACTGCAGGAGGAGTGATGGCGTTTGCCTTCCAGCGGCCCACGCTTTATCTCGAGACGAACGTGCGCACGGTGTTCTTGCATGAGCTTTTCCCAGGCGAGGAAGGGGTGAGCGACAAGCAGCTTGAACCGTTGGTGCTTGAGACCTGCAGCAAAAAAGATCCGCGTGGGTGGTATTATGCGCTGCTCGATTATGGCGCTCATCTGAAGTCGATCATGCCCAATCCTTCGCGTAGATCGAAGCACTACACCAAGCAATCCACATTCGAAGGGTCAAAACGCCAAAAGCGCGCTGAACTGGTGCGCATCGTGCTCGCAGACCCAGGTATCGCGCTTGACGAAGCACACCGTAGGCTCGATGAGTTCGAGGTAGGGAAGGGACGTAGGCCGATCGATCGTGCGCTTTTTGACGATCTGGTCTCAGCGCTCTCATCCGAAGGTTTCTTCGTTTTTGACAAAGACTCGCGAACGCTCCGATCCTGATCGTTCGCCTAAAAGAGGTGCTCGTACTCTTGGAGAGTACCTTCACGTCTCGTGCGCTAAATGGTGGGGTAGGATCCCAGCACCTTCACTTCATGCAACTTCAAACGCAGACAGTTTAGTGCCGTTTGCACATCGACATCGCTCGTTGAGCCTTCGAAATCGATGAAGAACATGTAATCGCCCAGCGCTTGCTTGGTTGGGCGTGATTGGATCTTTGTCAGATTGATATCGGCGTAGGCGAATTCCGAGAGGATCATGAGAAGCGAACCCGACTTATCCTGCTTCAAGCTGAGCAGGATGGAGGTCT
>CABRGJ010000079.1 GCA_902470405.1 uncultured Eggerthella sp. | reverse complement strand
ACCACCGCACTCTCGAGCGCTGCCTGCTTATCGCTGACGCGCACATTGATGAGCTCCTGTGGGAAACGCTGCATAAGCGATGCTGTAGCGGATACAGGCTGATCGTTGCGTAAGCATGCTGCCAAGAATTGCAAAGCCGTAATAAGACCATCACCTGTAGAATTGTGGTCGAGGAAGATCATATGGCCACTCTGCTCGCCGCCGATCACAACATTGCGCTTTCGCATCTCGTTCAGCACATACTTATCGCCCACCTGCGTCTGCACGACCGTGATGCCAGCCGCCTCCATAGCCTTCGTGAAGCCAAGATTGCACATGACGGTCGATACAACCGTGCCGTCGCGCAATAGCCCGCGCTTCTGCAAGTCGAGTGCGCACACGGTCTCGACCACATCGCCATCGATCTCGTTACCCTGTTCATCCACGAACATGACGCGGTCCGCGTCGCCATCATGCGCGATGCCGATGTGGGCTCCCTTTTCAGCAACCAGTTGACGCACTGGCTCAAGATGGGTCGAGCCACACTGCACGTTGATGTCGACGCCATTGAAATCGTCGTTGATCACATGCACGGTCGCGCCCAATCGCTCGAGCGCTGCAGCAGTGGTGAGCGAAGAAGCTCCGTGGCCTGTATCGAGCGCGATCGTAAGCTGGGAAAAATCAAGCGTCTTATCCTGCAATGAAGAGATAGCGTGCTGGATATACAGATCGCACGCATCTTCGACGGGAAGCACTACACCCACTTCATCTCCAGAAGGCATGCTCTCGGGTTGTGTTCCCCCACCCAAAACGAACTTCTCGACCTGGTCTTCAGCCTCTTCGGTGAGCTTGAAACCTGAAGCGTCGAAGAACTTGATGCCGTTGTACTCAGGCGGGTTGTGCGATGCAGAGATAACGATACCACCATCGGCATGCAGCTCACGTACCAGAAAGGCCACACCCGGCGTCGGGATGATACCCGCATCCAGCACCGTGCCACCCATGCTCATAATGCCCGCATTCAGCGCTGAGCCGAGCATGTCGCCTGAAAGACGTGTGTCCTTACCGACCACGACGGTCTTGCCCAGGAATCGCGCAGCTGCCTGCCCGAGCTTGAATGCCATATTGCAAGTGAGTTCGGTGTTCGCTACACCACGCACTCCATCTGTTCCGAAAAGTATCGTCAAAATCGCTTTCCTTTCAAAATTGCGGACCGAATCGCATCGAAGGACCGCTCTATCGATCCTACATATCCGTTACGAGCCTTCGAAAAGTGGTTAATGATTCGAACCTCGATTGATGAAATCAGGCTTCAGCATGATCACGCCGGATCTCATCCTCGGTCATGCGCGTGTTCATCTCTGCAGCGAATTCATCAAGATCGATGCCGCAGCGCTCAAGCAGCACGAGCAAGTGATACACCACATCTCCTGCTTCATAGCGCAGATGATCGACCTCTTCAGGAGCGGCGCCAGCACGTTCGACATCCTTCGCCGCCAGCGTGGTCTCATGCGCCTCTTCAACAAGCTTTTTCAATAGATCGTCAAGATTACCCGAGAGTAGCCTATATGTGTAGCTCTGCGGATCAGCCGCCATGTGGCGCGCATGGATAGTGCGCACCAGCGAGTCGAGCGCTGCACCCATCTGGCTTTCTGGCTCTTGTCCTTCAGTAAGGTAGGTCTTTTCCATTCTTTGTATTCCTTCGATGCTCGATCAGCTCATGCGTGCCAAGATCGCATCGCGTGCCGCACGCGTTTCCACGATCTCCTTCTCGATATCGATCGTAAGATAGTTGCCATTCTCATAGAGAATCTTACCATCAACCATGGTCAAAATAACATCGGAGCCTTCAGCGGAATACACCACATTCTCTGCCATGGTGTGAACAGGCTGCATCCAAGGGGTATCGATGTCGAGCACAGCAAGATCGGCCTTGGCTCCCACTGCGATCATTCCGCAATCTTCACGGCCCTGCGAAAGCGCACCATTACGCGTTGCGATGGTGATGAGCTCCTCTGCTGAAAGGGAGATCGGGTTCGCATCGCCTGCACGCTGCATAAGTGACATAAGGTAGAGGTCTTTGAACATGTTGTGGTTGTTATTACTGGCAACGCCATCGGTGCCCAAACACAGCGTGATGCCCGCCTCTCTCATAGCATTCACATTCGCGATGCCACTACCAAGCTTTGCATTCGACGCCGGGCAGCATGCGACGAACACCCCCTTGTCGGCCAAGATGCGACGATCATCGTCGGTCAGCCATACGCAGTGATCGGCTGTAGTAGGAACATCGAACAATCCCAACTCAGCAAGATATGCAGGGGGCGTCTTACCGTGACGCTCAAGGCATTCGGCCACTTCCTTTTGGGTTTCGCTCACATGCACCTGCATGCGCAGACCGGCCTCCTTCGTAGCCTGCGCGAGGCTAGCCACCATCTCAGGAGTCGAGGTGTATTCAGCATGCAAGCTCATATCCATGAGCAAGCGTCCATCACCAGCGCCGTGATACTTCTCGATCCACTCCTCATTCTGAGCACATAGCGGCAGATCACGGTAGGTGACACCTGGCTCCATGCTCACCACGCAGTCAGACAAGTTGCACTTGATACCGCTCTCCAGCACCGCACGCGCACGTGCATCCGTGCAGAAATACATGTCCGTAAACGAGACCACACCAAAGCGCAACATCTCAGCAATACCGAGCAATGTAGCGTGATAGGCATCGCTTTCAGTGATATGGTCCTCGAACGGGAAGATAGCTTCATTCAGCCAGCGATCGAGCGGCAGATTATCACCGCGTCCACGCAAGAGCGTCATAGGTACATGGGCGTGCGCGTTGTAGAGCGCCGGCATGAGCAACTTGCCACGTCCATCGTAGATACGATCGAAGGTACCTTCGGGTCGCTCGAGCTGGAAGTTCACGATCTTGTTGTCCTGGATCGCCACGTAGGCATGCGGGATGGTCTTACCCTCCGCGGTCAGGACCGTGATGTCATTGAAGAGCAAAGAGCCCATGAAATGCCTTTCTAAACGAAACACGCGTCCCGTGAATGCGAGACGCGTGTTCTTGATCGAGTCCGAACGCTTAGGTGCGTTATTCCTCGGAAGCCCCATCGACAGAGCTTGCCGAAGCGTCGCCGCCCAACGAATCGGGATCGATGACGCCGAAGCCCATATCCGAGACGGAATTGAGCAGTTCGTCCAACTCATCGAGGTTGCGCTGGTAGGAACGCGGAGGCAGTGCCTCACCCAGCATGTCTTCACCATCAGTGCTGAAGGTTGCCGGCTTGTCTCCACCGATCAGTACGGTGTCGTCCGGCGAGAAGACCATATCGAGCAGCTGGCTCATATCGTCAGCTGAAGCTGAGAAGTCATCTTCGATGACCTTCAAGAGATTGTGGTTCTCAAGACCAGCTTTCAGCTCCTCGATAGCCTTGGTACCGATACCCTCGATGCGCAACAGCTCATCTTCAGTGTGACCAACCAGGTCAGCCACGGTCTCGATGCCTGCTTCAGAGAATTTGTTCGCCCAACGCTGAGAGACTCCCAGATCATCATAGATGTAGAGACGTGCCTCTTCATCGGTAAGATTCTTCGCACGATAACCTGCAGTGATAGATGCGAAGTAGCTCGCATAGTCAGAACCGCCCATGTAATCGGTGCCATCGAGCGACCAATCTTGCGGCTGCGGCAGCAGCTCTTCGATCTCACGCAATGCCTGCGGAGCGGAATCAGGCAAACGATCGGAATCGTTCGCGGTGACCGGCACGCCTTTGTAGGTGATATCGACATCTTTATAGCGCTTAAGGCCTGTACCAGCCGGGATAGGCTTGCCGATGATGACATTCTCCTTGAGGCCCTGCAGCGTATCGACCTTACCCTCGATCGCAGCATCGGTGAGAACCTTGGTGGTCTCCTGGAACGATGCAGCGGAAAGGAATGAATCGGTAGCCAACGATGCCTTAGTGATACCCAACAGCAACGGCTGACCCACCGGAGGATTCTTGCCCTCCAGGATGAGATCGTTGACAACCTTCTCGAATTCGAATCGATTCACCTGACGACCTGGCAGGTAATCGGAATCGCCCGGATCGACAACAGCAACCTTGCGCAGCATCTGACGCGCGATGACCTCGATGTGCTTGTCGTTGATATCTACACCCTGAGAAACGTAGACGTCCTGCACCTGGCCGACGATATAGCGCAGCGTGGTATTTGGATCGGTGAGACGCAACAGATCGTGCGGGTTGATAGAACCCTTGGTAAGCTGCTGGCCAACCTCAACCTCGCAGCCATCTTCAACGCCTGGCAGCAACTGAGCACGCGCCGAGATGACATATTCGCGGATGTTGCCTTCCTGATCGTGAATGGTGAGGATCTTATTATTCTTGTCGCCAGAGACCTGCAGCGTACCTGCGATCTCCGCAAGCGTCGCCTGACCCTTAGGCTTGCGCGCCTCGAAGAGCTCGGTAACACGAGGAAGACCATGGGTGATGTCTTCACCAGCGACGCCGCCGGTATGGAACGTACGCATCGTAAGCTGCGTACCTGGCTCGCCGATGGACTGAGCAGCGATGATGCCCGCTGCAGTGCCGATGTTGACCGGACGCGAGGTCGCGAGGTCCCAACCGTAGCACTTCTGGCAAATGCCATGTTCAGCATGGCAAGTCATGACAGAGCGATGCGTGAGCGTCTCGACGCCTGCGTCCACGAAGGACTTCAGTTGCGCAACAGAGCTCACGAATTCGCCAGCTTCGAGCAGAATCTCGCCCGTGTTCGGGTCGATGATCGGATCGACCAAGCAACGACCGACCAGAGAGTCATCCACTTCACCCTTAGCGTTCAGCAAGCTGCATTCGATGCCGTCGGTAGTACCGCAATCGATCTCGCGGATGATAACGTCCTGCGCGACGTCAACAAGACGACGAGTAAGGTAACCGGAGTCAGCAGTACGCAATGCCGTGTCAGCAAGACCCTTACGGGCACCATGTGTGGAGATGAAGTATTCCAGAACGGAGAGGCCCTCACGGAAGTTCGCCTTGATCGGACGGTCGATGATCTCGCCCTTCGGGTCAGACATAAGACCACGCATACCCGCCAACTGACGAATCTGCTTGATGTTACCACGAGCACCAGAGAAAGCCATCATGTAGATCGGATTGAACTTATCGAAGTTCTCCGCCATAGCCTCGCCGACCTCGTCGTTAGCTTCGTTCCAGATATCAACGATCTGCTTGTGACGCTCCTCATCGCTCATAAGACCCATCTCGTAGTCTTCGTCGATAGCGGCGACCTTCTCATCAGCCGCAGCCAGGATCTCGTCCTTTTGAGGCGGAATGGTAGCGTCGTAGACCGAAACGGTAACACCTGCACGCGTAGCATAGTGGAAGCCCGCGCTCTTCAAACCGTCTAGGATGGGTTCCATCTCTGAGGTGGTGTAGCGGTTGCAGCAATCCTCCACCAAGCGAGAGATCTCAGTCTTGTTCATCTCATAGTTGAGGAACGGATAATCCTCCGGCAGCACTGCGTTGAAGGTGATACGACCGATAGTGGTCTGGATGTGCTCGC
>CABRGJ010000078.1 GCA_902470405.1 uncultured Eggerthella sp. | reverse complement strand
AGCTTCCCTGATTGCGTGATCGAGAACACTTGCGGCGCTTCATAGGTGATCTGCATCTCGAGCGCAGCGACCACTCCAAACGCAAAATCAAGCACACGCTTCGAGAGTCCCGCATTCACGTACTTCAGATTCAAGATGACAACACTGCCCTCTTTAAGCATCGCAACGATATTGACCGCCTCTTCGAAGCTCTTTGGTTCGAATATCTCGATCTTGCGGGAGAAGCGCCCGCCGATGCTCGTACCGCGCTCGGGAGCAACAGAAGCACCTTGCGATGCACTATCGGTCGGCGGGAAAAGGCCATCAAGACCAGTCGAACCTGTAGAGGGCATAACAGCGGTCTTCTCGGCATCCTGGCGCTGATAAGGAGAGATGAAATCACGATAACCCGTATCAGGACGGTCGAACCCGAACCTTTCAGTGGGGTCTTCATCGGCGGAATTAGCAGCAACGGTAACACGCGAGGTCGAACGCGACGAAAACCGCGTATCAGCCGTGCTGGAAAGATACCCTGGAACGGAAGAACTGGTCGGGACACCCTGGCTGGAGGCCGTCTCTGATGCCATGACCCCATAAGCAGAGGTCGTGTTTTGGATATCGTTCAAAGAGACGAGCTTTGGCGAGCGCGTACGATAAGCATCGCGCGTTGTGTAGCTGTCCAAATAAGGATCGTCGTAGCTATTCGTGGCATAGGATTCATCGAAACCGTACTCGCCATAATCATCGAAATCCTCATCGTAGGCATACTCATCGTAGGCATAATCGTCTTCCACGTATTCATCGTGGTCGACATTGCGCGACGAGCCGAAACTCAGTTTATCTTTAATGCTCTCAACGAGATTTCCAGCAGATCTTGAGGGATTAGGAAAATCCATAACGCCTTTCTTTCATCACGACCCTGCTGATCATTCTTCAGAAACAGCACGGACGTGGCCAGCAAATCAGTCTTACTCGAACGAACTATCGAAGATCGCTCGTCCGACCCTTACTATAGTAGTACCTCGCTCGATAGCCTGCGGCCAGTCTTCGGTCATACCCATAGAAATATCAGACAACGTGACATCGATCCCCTTGTCATCGAGCTGACATTGCAGCTCATCACGCAGGCGCGCAAGGCCGCAGAAGGATGCCTCGATCGCCTCTTCATCGGCTCGCGGCGCCATAGTCATGAGCCCTTGGATGCGCACCGCAGAAAGGTCTGCCGCTTCCTCGATGACCGCAAGGACCTCACTGGGGTGAAAGCCGCTCTTGGAAGCCTCACCTGAAACGTTCACCTCGAGTAGTACGGGCTGCACCTTGTCGATCTTCGCCGCTGCTCTATCGATCTTAGGGAGATGCTCCGCTTTGCTGACCGAATGGATGAGGTCAGCTGCAGAAACGATATCGGCGATCCGACGCGACTGGATATTGCCGATGAAATGCCAACTCTGGTCAGAAAAGGCCGCGCTCTTGCGCAGAAGTTCGTCGGGGCGATTCTCGCCGAAGGCATGCGCCCCTCCTTCGATCGCCTCTTGGACCTGATCAAAATCGACCGTCTTCGACACCGCTAAGAGCAAGACCTCTTCAGGCTTTCGCCCTGCCTGCGCACAAGCGACATCGACTTCGTTGCGAACGCGGATATAACGATCTTTCGTTGACATGAGCTGCCCTCCTTGATGATGTTTCTCTAAACTGGTGTGCTCACTTCACTATAGCGCACGATGAACGCTGCCTTGATTTCGCTACGATCTTGTTGCTTACCTGCGGATCGCGAACGCACCATGTCGTCCTGCTGTAGCATCCTGCGCACGATACGAGAAGAACCGATCGTTGTGGCAGACTGTGCACCTATCCATGTCGCAAATGCGTGCAGCATCCGCTCCAAGGCGCATCAACTGGGTACGGAGCGCTGCCCCAAGATCGATATGATGCGGATCGAAACTGCATGCCTCACCGAACTTCGCAACGAAATGATCGTGCACCTCTTCGCTTGTCTCGAAGCATTCACGATGAATATAGGGGCCGATATAGATATTAGTGGCAGCAATGAGGTCTTCTCGCGGCACACCTGAGATCTGCTCTTCCTGCAAGAGCATGAGCGAGAGCGTTTTCGCAGCAATGGTATTCTCTACTCCACGCCATCCCGCATGCACCACCGCGAACCTTCCTGTGGGCGTCACGATGATGAGCGGCACGCAATCGGCAAAGCAAAGCAATGCGGCCACTTCACGCGCAGCAACGATGAGCGCATCAGCGCCCTGCTCAGCCTCATCCTGTACGCGCTCGATATCGCCAAGCGAATCGATGGTCACGACCGTATCGCCATGCACCTGACGCGGCACGATAAGTTGTGCTTCTACCGAAGTGCCAGACCCTCCTGACAACGCGTCCATGAGCAAGTTGCGATTCTGCAAGACCGATGTTGCATCATCCTCAACATGAGCACCGAGGTTGAGCGAGGTATAAGGGCCTTCGCTCACGCCTCCCTCACGCGTCGTGAACGCGATGCGCACGCCACATGCTTCGAAGAGCGCTTCATCGGTGAAAAGAGGTATGTTGTTGTACTTGACTTCAAAAAGCGAGGGTTTGGGAAGAACGTATCGGTCCATAATGAGCCTTTCAAACGAACAGACGCACCGAGATCGATGCGTCTGCAGGAAGTTTGGTGCTACAAGCATATCCACACGAAGCAAAAAGCTCGTGTTTCTTGACCTCTATTGGCGCTTCAAGAAATCAGGGATGTAATCTTCATCAGCGAAGCGAGGCTCGTTTGAGTAGAGCTGCTGATAGGTGCTCTGCGTTTGCTGCGGTGCCTGATTCTGCTGAGCATTGCCATTGCGCTGCGTGGTGGAGTTGAAGACATTGTCCTTACGAGAAAAATCCATAGCAGATTGTGCAGTGTTTGCCTTGAAGCCTGTTGCGATGACAGTGATACGAACTTCTTCCAGCATCTCCGGATCGACGATCTGGCCATAGATGATGTTCGCATTTTCGTCCGCTACCGCCTCGACCACACGAGCAGCTTCGTCCACCTCGGAAAGCGCGAGGCTCGGGCCGCCAGCGATCGAGAAGAGGATGCGCGATGCGCCTGCGATCGATGTTTCGAGCAGATTGGAGTTGATAGCTTGCTGAGCAGCATCGAGCGCGCGGGATTCACCTGAGGAGATGCCGATGCCCATCATTGCGGTGCCCGCATCTTTCATGACCGTACGGATGTCCGCGAAGTCGAGATTGATGAGACCCGGAATGGTGATGAGGTCGGTAACACCCTGGATGCCCTGGCGCAACGTATCGTCTGCAATACGGAACGCGTCGAGCATACTGGTCTTCTTGTCGACGATCTCGAGCAGACGATCGTTCGGAATGACGATGAGAGTGTCGACCTTCATAGAAAGGAAATCGATACCCTGCTCTGCCTGATTGCGGCGAAGACGACCCTCGAAGCTAAAGGGCTTCGTGACGATGCCAACAGTGAGCGCTCCGATCTCTTCACGAGCGATCTCTGCAACGACCGGAGCAGCACCAGTGCCTGTGCCGCCACCTTCGCCAGCGGTGACGAAGACCATATCGGCATCGGCGAGCGCCTCTCGGATCTCTGCGCGTGATTCCTCTGCTGCTTGGCATCCGATCTCCGGATTAGCGCCTGCGCCCAGCCCACGGGTGAGCTCTTCGCCGATATGGATGGTCTTATCGGCATCGGAGAGGAGCAGTGCTTGACGGTCGGTGTTCACCGCGATGAATTCAACACCGCGAACGCCCGCTTCAACCATACGGTTGACCGCGTTCGTACCGCCGCCGCCCACGCCTACGACCTTGATGACAGCAAGATTATCAGCGCCTAGAATTTGTTGCATATCATGCCCGCTTTCAGTAATTCAATGAGATGTAGCCCACGGGAAGATAAGCCCATGAGGACATTGGGTTAATTGTACACAAGAGCCGATTGATTGAAAACACAAACTGGGCAAATATCACTAAACTGCCCTCCATATCGGCTTATTCACCGTGCGCACGTTGATGTAGGCGATCTTGCCAGGGTGCTGTTCCATCAACTCGAGGCAGACACGTTCTTTGTCGCGGATATCAGACGAATCGCCAAAGGCGATCTCGACTCCGTTTTGCAGCGTGAGCACCGTTGAATCAGAGCTGGCTGCTGAAACTGATTTCACCTGATCAGCAAGTTCGGTCGACATACCATCGATGATAGCAAGTGCATTGGTGATATTGGGGTTATTGCACTGCGATCCCGCCTCAGGGACCGAGCCATAGGGTACGCTCGAGATATGGAGCGCGGCATCGACATCTTCGTAAACCTGCGGAGCAAGCTGCTTGCCTTCATCGCTATTGCGATCGGGAATCTGCATGAGCCATGTACCATCGGAGGCAAGCGCCCAAGTTTGCTGATTGTCGTTATCGTCGATGACCACATCGACGACCGCAACGATCTCGCGCTCGGTGATATTCAAGTTGAGCGTATCAGGAAAACGCCGCTCGATGGTGGCATCCAAGATCCACGGATTCGACTCGAGACGTCCCTCGATACCGCCTGTATCTACGTTGAGCAGCGTCGTTCCTTCAGGAACCGATGCAAGCTCCGCCGTCTCCTGATCGGTCAAGTGATGCACGCCCGAAACAGTGATCTTGGTAACAGGGAATAGATCGGTTCGGGAAAGGATGAAGATGCCCGCTGCGATCAGGATCGCCAGTAGCGCCAATACGATACCGATAACAAGCCCTTTGCGTGACTTCTTCGGCTGCGTTTGACGACGATTGTTGCGTACCTGCGAAACGCTGACCGAACGCAAAGGCTCGTTACCGCGCGCGTGACGCTGATTAGGCAAACGCGAAGAATGAACGCCTTCACCAGCAAGATACCCGCTGCGATCGATATTGGGAAGGCTCGAGCCATAGCTGGAAGTTCGCCGCGAAGACGAAGTGGCATGGGTCGATGCTGGTCGTGTATTGCGCGCACGAGTATTCATCTGCACGTTCGCATCACGATAAGCGCTGTGCGATACGCGGCGTTGCGAGTGTGCAGCGCTAGACTGCTTCGCACGCCTGCTTCGGTCGCTTTGAGACATGCGCACCGAACGGTTCTGGCTCGGACGTCCCTTCACCGAAGAAGGCAGCGCAGCGCCCTTATCAGTTCTTGAAGTCCTCTTCGAACCCAAGGAATTTGACCTCCGGTTGAAGTTCGATGCCATAGTGTTCTTTCACCTTTTCTTGCGCGATCTTGATGAGAGCGCGCACGTCAGAAGCTGAAGCATTGTGCTTGTTAACGATAAAATTAGCATGTTTTTCAGAAATTTGGGCGCCTCCACACAGAGTCCCCTTAAGCCCGACCTCGTCGATGAGCGCGCCTGCCGAGTAGCCTTCTGGGTTCTTGAAAACGCTCCCGCACGAAGGATATTCCAAAGGCTGGGATGCTTTGCGACGCTCGAGCAGCGAGCGCATACGATCGTGGATATTGCCCGAAAGCGCAGGCTCGAGCTGAAGTTCACATTCGACGATGATCTCATCTTCGGAAAAAGAGGTCCTGCGATAGGTCCATTCGATATCGCTTCCTGCATAGCGCCTCAGACCAGCAGCAGGATCGTAGGTCGTCACCGATACTACACGCGAGCCGATC
>CABRGJ010000077.1 GCA_902470405.1 uncultured Eggerthella sp. | reverse complement strand
TGCCAGCATATGCAACTGCAGATCGATATCTTGTTCGGTAACATCGAGCGGAGCGAGCACGGAAACTTCGACCGGATCGTAGCTGGTGAGCTCATATTCGGGCTTGGCAAGTATCTTCACATTGAAGGAGAATTCCTTACCCTCTTCTGGGTCGACCTCCGCATTCACGTCTGAAGAAGTCATCGGAATGATATTCGCTTCATCGAGCGCGAACGGGATGAGGTAGCTGATGACCGCAGAAGAGACCGCATCGCGTGCCTCTTCAGGGCTCATCGCGTTGTAGATCTTCTGGAGCGCGGTTTCGCCTTCAAGGCCGCGTAGCTGGAATTGGTCGATGAACACATCGAGGCCATCCGTGAAAGCCTTGTCGACCTCTTCAGGTGTTGCCGTAATGGCGAGTTCTACCTCGCCATCGACCTCGCCGATCTTCTCGACCTTCATTAGCGAGCCGCCTTCGCGACCTCGACGAGCGCAGCAAATGCTTGCGGATCGTTGATAGCCATATCTGAGAGCACTTTACGGTCGAGCTCAACACCAGCCTTCTTGAGACCGTCCATGAATACGGAATAGGAAAGACCGTTCATGCGAGCAGCCGCGTTGATGCGGGTGATCCAAAGACGACGGATCTCGCGCTTCTTGTTGCGACGATCGCGGTAAGCATACTGGAGAGAATGCTGGACCTGCTCTTTAGCAGCGCGATAGGAACGGGACTTTGCGCCATAATAACCCTTTGCACGGTTGAGAACGGTGTGACGCTTTTTATGTGCTGAAACTGCGCGTTTTACACGAGGCATACTAATATCCTCCCTTACTTATCGAAGACCAAGATTACGTGCGATTACTTTCTGATCCGCAGCGGAAACTTCGGTCTCATGACGGAAGTTGCGCTTACGTTTTTGGCTCTTTTTGGTCATGATGTGAGACTTGTAAGCCTTAGCACGCATGATCTTGCCAGATCCGGTAACACGAAAACGCTTCGCGGTGCCGGAATGAGTCTTCATCTTAGGCATTATTCATCCTTTCCTTTTTCATCTTTCTTCTTGACCGTTGTTGGCAACGGTGAGATGAGCATGTGCATGTTGCGACCTTCCATCTTCGGTTGATTCTCGATGACCGCAACATCCTTCAGGTCGTCCGCTAAGCGCTCAAGAATGCTCAGGCCCTGCTCAGGATGAGACATCTCGCGACCGCGGAACATGATGGTGATCTTGACCTTGGAACCTGCTTCGAGGAAGCGCATGACGTGCTTCTTCTTGGTGGTATAGTCGCCCACATCGATCTTCGGGCGGAACTTCATTTCCTTGGTCTCGACCTTGCTCTGGTTCTTGCGAGCCTGCTTGGCACGGATCGCCTGATCGTACTTGAACTTTCCATAGTCCATGATGCGACATACAGGCGGTTCGGCCTGAGGCGCGATCTCCACCAGATCATAGCCCTCGTCATCAGCGATGCGTTGAGCTTGCTCAACGGGATAGATGCCCATCTGAGTTCCGTCGTAAGCGATCAGACGGCACTCTTTTGCGCGAATCTCGTCGTTGAGCCGTGGTTCTTGGGCTGCTATTGCGCCCACCTCCTTTTTCCTTTTCGTTTTCGGTGCGCTTCGAACAACACCGAACTACGTTTTCTTGCTGACAAACAAAAGACCTGCACACAGCAGGCCATAAGAATATCCATCAAAAGACGTTCTATTCGAATGACCCATCGGCTTACATGAAGCGCCGAACCAGGTGAAGGCAAAGCCTTGCTTGTGTTTTACAGCTTGTGCATCATAACATACAACACACGCACAGGCGAGCAGATTTTATGAATTGATCGATACAAGTACCGTGCGAACGGTCTTCGCAAGATTGTTCGTCTCGATCGCCTGCTCGTAATCGTAGTCGAGCAGCACGCTCCATTCGAGCTGCTGATCGGCCGCATCGCTGCCTGTTCCAATGAATTGATAACGCTCTTCTACGATGGTCTTACCACTCGAATCATAGTGAGCATACTTATCTTTCGCAGGCGCCGTAACTGGATCGGGTTTAATCTCCACAAGCCCTGCTCCCTGCAGCAAACGCTCGATCACATGCGCCTCATCCACGATGCGATCGAAGGGTAAATTCGCACATGAAAGGTGATTGATATTGATCTGATAGCTGGCTTGCACCACGTGTCCGCTCTTGCTGAGATAGAGATGCGTGAGCGCCATACCTGTCTGTATAGAGGAACTCTCTTCACCTAAGAGCACCGTGACCTCGGTCAAGCCACCCGCCACCAAGGTCGGGTCGCCATCGATCTCGGCGCCATGACCGATCAATTCGAGCGCCTGATCAAGATCGACCCCCATCAGCTCGGTCAGATCGACCACCTCAATAGGATCGGTGTCGTAGTAACCGTCCTTCTCAGCTTCTTTCAGGGCTTTCTCTTCGGCTTCGGCCTCTGCCTGCGCTGAGAGCGAGACGGTTTGCGCCTGCGGAGCAGATGTGAGCACTAAAGCGATGACAAGAGCCGCAAGGATGACCGCGAGCACCACGATCGCCCCTATCAAGATCTTCGTCATATTCTCGCCCGAACGCCTCATGTCACCATCTTACCTGATGAAGTTGAAATACACGAGAAACGCCACGATGATCGCGATCAGACAGACGATGATGACGCCTTGCATACGCTGAAACGGAATCTGGTCATCGCCATCCGGGCTATCATCTTGACCGAGCTGATCTGATTCACGAGAAGAAGCAGAACTTGCGTCAGAGCGGGTGCTGTCCATCTGGTGACGCCCAAGATCTGAGGTTGGGGACATCTTTGTTGCCTCTTTCACCGTCGCACGAGAAGAGACGACGATCGTCTCTTCCCCATCGATGATCTCATGCCTCGTACGCACGCTTGGTTCTTCTTCGGCAATTCCCGTATCGACTGAAATGAGCGAGTATTTTTGTTCTTCTGATGTCACGCGAGCCTCATTCGGATGCCTTCATGCTTACTGAAACGACAACGAGAGCTCTGCGGCGAGCTCATCGCCAACTGCAGCAGCAGCTCGAGCGCTCTCGCCCGTCGTGAACAGGTATATCTTGATCTTGGGTTCAGTGCCACTCGGACGAACGATCACCTTGCAATCCTCTTGCAGATCGAACTCGATCACATTCGCGCTCGGTAGATCGCCCACGCCCTCACGATAATCGAGCGTCCTGAGCACGTTCTTACCCGCGACGGCGCTCATACCGTTCGCACGCAGATCGTCCATGATCTGCGCCATGCGTGCAGCACCCGCCGCACCTTCAAAGGTGAACGAGAGCGTGCGGTTGTGGTGATAGCCATGCTTCTTGTACAGATCCTGCATAGCCTGGTAGAGAGTCTTGCCCTGCGTGCGATAGTAACGCGCCATCTGGCAGATGAGCATGGAAGCCACGATCGCGTCCTTATCGCGCGCATGGCTGCCCGCCAGATATCCATAGCTTTCTTCAAAGCCAAAGACATACTGATACTTTCCGGTACTCTCAAATTCCCGTATCTTTTCACCGATAAATTTAAATCCAGTCAGGGTATTGAACACCGTCATGCCATAGCTTTCCGCAATGGCGTCCGCCATAAAGGTGGACACGATCGTTTTGATAACAGCGCCGTTTGCCGGCAGGATACCCTTTTCTTTCCGGTTTTCCAAAATATAGTATAACAGCAAAATTCCAATCTGGTTGCCGTTGATGATCTGGTATTTTCCTTCCCTGTCGCGGATAAACACGCCCATGCGGTCACAGTCCGGGTCAGTCCCGATAATCAAATCCGCGCCTTTGCTCTCGGCCAGCGGGATTGCCAGGTAAAAGCCCTCGCTGTCTTCCGGATTCGGTGATTTCACGGTAGAAAAGGCCGGGTCAGGCAGCTCCTGTTCCTTTACCACAAATACATTTTTGATTCCGATTTCAGACAATACCCTGCGGACCGGTCGATTGCCCGAACCATGAAACGGAGTATAGACTACCTTAAAGCCGTCCCCGAGCTGCGCAATCGCTTCCGGATTGAGCGACTGTTTTTTCACTTCCTCTAAAAACCGGTCGTCCAGCTCCTCCAGCACCATGGTCAGCAGGCCTTCTGATTTTGCCTGTTCAAAATCCATGGTTTTTACATCGTCAAACAAATCTGTTTTTGCTATATTTTCGATAATCACTTCCGCCATTTCAAGGGAAATCTGTTCTCCCGTCTCGGAATATACCTTATATCCGTTATACTTTGCCGGATTGTGGCTGGCAGTTACCATAATCCCCGCGGCAGTCCCCAATTCGCGTACCGAAAAGGACAGCTCCGGAACAGGCCGCAGCTCCTTGAACAGATACGCCCGAATACCGTTGGCACATAATACGCAGGCCGCTTCCCGCGCGAATACATCCGAAAAACGGCGGGAATCATACGAAATCACAACGCCCTTATCCATTTCGGATTTGCCTTTTCCCATAATATAATTTGCCAGACCCTGCGTCGCCTGCCGGACGGTATAGACATTGATCCGGTTGGTACCGTACCCGATAATCCCCCTCAGGCCTCCTGTCCCAAATTCCAGGGATTTATAAAATCGTTCTTCGATTTCCTTTTCGTCGTTTGCAATGGACAAAAGCTCTTGCTTTGCCTCATCGTCTGCTTTTTCAAGCCATAGCTGGTAAACCTTTTGATACTCCACTAAGATTCCTCCCCAATCATATTTCAATTACGCATCGCCGGGCATATACCGAAACGTTTGCGCGGCGCATTTCATAGCTTTCTAATCATTATTATACCAATAGTATCCCCTGTTTGCAACAAATTAACAGGATTTTGTAAGATTCAGCAAAAAGGACAGCCGGATTTGGCTGCCCTTTTCTGCCTGAATCAAAAGCTTCCGTCTTATTTTGCAAAATTATCAAAGTAGCCCTGAATGAACACAATGGGCGTACCCTTGTCGCCGCTGCCGCTTGTCAGGTCGCAGAGCGAACCGATAAGGTCGGTCAACTGGCGCGGCGTGGTGCCCTGGGATTCCATTGACCCTTTGAGGTCATCGTCTTTTTCCTTAATATATTGCCGGATCGCTTCGTCCAGCTCCGCGCCGGAGAGGTGAGCAAACTGGTTGTCTGCCAGGTATTTCAGCTTCAGCTCGTTCGGCGTACCGGCAAGCCCTGCTGTATGCGCGGGAGAGACCACCGGGTCGGCAAGCTCCCAGATTTTTCCGACCGGGTCTTTAAACGCGCCATCTCCGTATACCATGACCTCGATCTCTTTGCCGGTCTGCTCTTTCAGTCCCGCCTGTACTTTATCCACAAAGCTTTGGCAGTCGCGCGGGAACAGCTTGACGCTGTCCTCAGTCGCCTTATTCGATCCCAGCAGGCCGTATTTTTCGTTATATCCGCTTCCGTCCACGCTTTCATTTAAAATATCGTCCAGTGAAAATACCTTTTCTGCGCCGTTTGCCAAAAGGATCCGCTTGGACCGCGCGCGGGTATGGATATCGCAGGTCAGGACGTTTTTGGTATAGTTCAAAATATCCTTGATATTGTTTGCAAAGACAATTTCCACTTCACATCCGCAGTCCCGGATCAGATCGCCATAGTATTGCACATAGTCCACTCCGGTAAAGGGGTGCAGCGCATAACCGAATAAATCACGGTATTGTTTCTCATTTAAAATGTCCCGCCACGGGTCTACC
>CABRGJ010000076.1 GCA_902470405.1 uncultured Eggerthella sp. | reverse complement strand
GCTGAGCGGCTTCTCGACTGAAAGGATGAGCCCTTTATCAGTAGGCGCATATGCAAATTCCGAAAGCGCCTCAGGATCACGTGCGCTGGCGCATTTGAAGGTATTCGCCGTAAGATAGGCCTTGATGTCCTTCTTGTTCGCGTCTTCTATAGCGACCTGTTCTCTGCCGGCGCGCTCGGTCGCGACACCCAACTGGGCTTCACGTGCAGCCTGAATGCGCGGGATAGGCTCGGTAGAATGCGGATCGTCTTCTGCATGGATGACGCTCAAGCGCGAACGACCCTTCGGGCGTTGCGGCAGTGGCTTCACGGATACTGGCATATCGTTCGCCTCAGAGACGTATTCGCCCGAATCCTCATGGTAATCAGGCAGCGCTTGTTCGCGCGCATGACGTGCGCGTGAGATATCCTCGGTATTTTCTTGCCCGCTTTCAGGTGATGAAGCGTCAAGGGGAGCCAGTTCTAAAGAAGCCATCTATCAATCTCCGTAAAGTCCAACAGATTCAATATACTCTAAAACCGCTGGCGGAATAAGATATCTTACCGACCGGTTACCGAGAATTCGCTTGCGAATATCACTCGAAGAAAGCTCGAAAAGAGGCGCCTCGACGATGAGTGTACGAAATCCTGCCGCACGAAGCTTCTGTCCGACCTGAGGGCTGCGCAGATTCGCACTGCGGGGGCGGTTGAGCCCAACGAAGCTCGCTAATTTGGAGAGCTTACGCGCATCACGCCAAGTGGGCAATGTCTCGATCGCATCAGCACCTGCAATGAAGTATAGCTTTACGTTCCCGGGAAAATGATCGCGCAGCGCCTCGAGCGTATCGACCGTATAGGTGTCTCCCGCGCGATCGATCTCGAGCGTGCTTACGTCGAAATACGGATTGTCAGCGATCGCAAGGCGACACATAGCAACACGATCAGTCGCGTCGGTTACCTTCATATGCTTCTTGAAAACAGGGTTTCCTGCTGGCATGAACAACACGCCATCCAGCTTGAGCGCATCGCGCGCCTGCTCGGCACAGACCAAATGCCCCATATGAATAGGATCGAACGTGCCACCCATGATACCAAGACGATAGATGGTATTAGGGTTGTCCTTGCCCAAATCGTCGAATCGCTCGCTGATGACAGGCACTATGCACGCACCTGGCCTTCACCTTCGATGATGTACTTGTATGTGGTTAGCGCGTCGAGCGCAAAAGGTCCACGCACATGCAATTTTTGAGTCGAGATACCGATCTCGGCACCGAGTCCGAATTCACCACCATCAGTGAAACGTGTAGAGGCATTGATGTAGACCGCTGCTGCATCGACCTGACGCGCGAACGCATGCGCTGCTTGTTCATCTTCAGCAACAATAGCCTCGGAATGGCGTGTGCCATAACGGTTGATATGCGCGATTGCTTCATCTAACCCCTCGACGGTCTTGATGCTGATCTCCATATCGAGGTATTCAGTACCCCAGTCGAGCTCCGTTGCAGCCTCAATGGCGATATCGAGCTGTGCGGCGATCTTGCCCACGAGTCCATCACCATGAATACGCACGCCGGCGTGAGCAAGCTGACGAAGCAGCTCAGGAAGGCATTCGTGTGCGATACTGCGATCGATCAGCACTGACTCGCATGCGTTGCACACACCAATGCGCTGAGTCTTCGCGTTCATCACGATCGGATATGCCTTTGAAAGATCGGCTGACTCGTGAATATAGACGTGGCAATTGCCTGTTCCTGTCTCGATGACCGGCACGAGCGAATGCTCGATGCAATGGCGGATGAGGCTCTCTCCGCCACGTGGGATGAGCACGTCAACCAGATCGCGCAGGGTGAACAACTCGTCAGTGACCGCACGATCCGTCGAATCGATGACTACTACACAATCCTTCGGCAGCCCTACACTCTCAAGCGCATCGCGCAGAACCGCACCGAGCGCAACAGCCGATTCGATAGCGAGCGAACCTCCGCGCAGCACGCATGCATTGCCCGACTTCACGCAAATGCCCGCTGCATCGACGGTCACATTCGGTCGCGCCTCGTAGACCATAGCCACCACACCAAGCGGCACCGTAACACGCGTGAGTTCGAGTCCGTTATAGAGCACGCGCTCCTCGAGCATCTTGCCTGTTGGGTCAGGCAGATCGGCGAGCGACTCAAGTGCCGTCGCAATAGCCTCGATGCGTCCTGCGTCCAGCATAAGACGATCGAGCAGACTCTCCTTCGTATCCTTCGCGCGAGCAGTCTCCATGTCACGCTCATTCGCGTAAAGCACCTCTTGTGTACGTTCGCGCAAAGCGCTCGCCATCGCAAAGAGCGCTTCGTTGCGCTTAGCCTCACTAGCCTGCGAAAGAGTGACCGCTGCCATTCGTGCTGCTTGGGCAGCTTTTCTTGCTAAACCGCTCATGATGTCTCGCTTACTCGAAAACTACTAATTCATCTCGATGAACAACGGGATGCTGAGCGAGGTTCTTCAGCAATTCGTTGTTCTTGATCTCTTTTTGGGTGCGCCCACATGCCAACGCGATCTCAGACGCGGATGCACCGGCCTTGCCACGAGCGACGATATGACCATTCTCATCGATGATATCGATGATGTCTTCACGCACGAAACTTCCCTCGACTCCGCGCACGCCCACCGCGAGAAGCGATGATCCACGCGATACGAGCGCCTCATGAGCTCCCGCATCGATAACAACCGAACCCTTCGCCGTATCGCCCAGCGCTATCCACAGCTTCTTGGGCGTGATATCATGAGCGATCCCCTGTGGAGAGAAGCGTGTTCCAACTGCTTTCTCATCAGCCAACTGGACAAGACTTTCTTCGTTGCGACCCTGACAGATAACCATATCGATACCCGCAGCCATAAGAACACGTGCAGCGCGAAGCTTCGTGATCATGCCGCCCGACCCCACGGTGGTGCCGGCCTCGCCCGCCACGTCGAGCTCGAGCCACCAGCTACCGCCATGAGTTCGGGCGTGATGGTAGTGACCTCAGAAATGAGCGTTGCAGCCGGATCCTCGAAGGGGTTTGCCGTATAGAGCCCATCGATATCCGAGAAGATGACGCACAGCCGCGCCTTCACAAGGCAGGCGACCAATGCCGCCAACGTGTCGTTATCGCCGAAACGCAGCTGATCGGCTGAGACCGTATCGTTCTCATTGATGATCGGGATCACGTTCAGGTCGAGCAGGCGCTCGAGCGTATCGCGCACATGCAGATATTGCTCGCGATCGGCGGTGATCTGCCGGGTGATGAGTACGACCGATGTGAGGATATCGTAAGCGGCAAAAGCATGCGCATACGAACTAACCAGGATGTTGGTTCCTACCGAAGCTGCTGCCTGCAGCGAAGGAGTATCGCTCGGACGCTGATCGATGCCGAGCGCCTCAAGACCGCATGCCACCGCACCGCTCGTCACGATGATAGGTGTCCAGCCGCGTTCACGTACCGCATTCACTTGAGCAGCAAGACCCTCTAGATAGGCAGTATCGAGCCGACCCTCATCGTTCACGAGAGTCGAAGAGCCGATCTTGATGACCATTATCCTCTTTTGTTCAAGCGTCATGCGCTCTCTATCTCCTTATTCGCCCAAACCCTATCGGCAACACTGCTCGCTAGAGATCCAACCCACCGAACATATCGTCATGCATCTTAGAAGACTCGAAATCGAATTCATAGCCTAAGATGCGGATCTCATCTCCATCACGCGCACCTGCTTTCTCGAGCGCTGTATCAAGACCGAGACGCTTGAAACGATGCTGCAAGAATGCGATAGCCTCATCGTTTTCCCAATCGGTCTGGATGACCATGCGCTCGATCTGCTTACCGCTCACGCGGAACACGCCTTCTGAAAGTTGCGTGATCTCATACTGCTGACGACGTTCTTGACGTTTATGTTCCCAGATCTGATCGAAATGTTGCTGAGATTCATATTCCTTGCGCGCTTCCTCGCGCAACTTCTGCACCTCTCCGCCCGTAGCAGCCATAAGGGCATCGATGCCTTGATTAGTGACCGTACTGGTAAGGAACACACGCGGATTGAGCGGGCTTGGGGCGAATTCATCGCCTCCTACTAATGCGAGCGAATCAGCCTTCACGACCTCCTGCAAGCGCTCGGCCGCCTCTTGGGCACCGGGCATATCGATCTTGTTGCCTACAACGATACAAGGTCGCTCAGCAAGTTCAGGCGCATAAAGCTCAAGCTCACGCTTGATGATCTCGTAATCTTCGACAGGATCGCGTCCTTCAAAACCACCCGAAAGATCGACCACATGCAAGATGATCGCACTGCGCTCGATATGGCGCAGGAATTCATGACCGAGCCCCTTGCCCTCGTGCGCACCCTCAATGAGACCAGGAACATCCGCAACTACATAGCTATAATCTTGGACCTTCACTACCCCAAGATTAGGAACGAGCGTAGTGAATGGATAATCGGCGATCTTAGGCTTCGCTGCCGACATGCGCGCGATGAGCGACGACTTTCCCGCTGAAGGCACGCCCACTAACGCAGCATCAGCCATCAGCTTCATCTCAAGCTCGATCCAGCATTCTTCAGCAGGAACACCCAATTCGGCAAATGCAGGCGCGCGGCGTGTTGGTGTGACGAAATGCGTATTGCCACGACCACCCGGACCGCCTTCGGCAACGATGACCTCTTCACCGTCGTGCGTCAGATCGGCCAAGACCTCACCGGTCTGTTTCGTCTCTTCGAAGTATTCGCGTACCACCGTACCGACCGGCACCTTCAAGATGAGGTCTTCGCCGTTGGCTCCATGCATCTTCGAACCCTTACCATGGGTGCCGCGGGTTGCCTTGAAATGATGCTTGAAGCGATAATCGATGAGCGTCGAGACACCAGCGTCTGCGCGCACGATGACATTACCGCCACGACCCCCGTCGCCACCGTCAGGACCGCCCTTTGGCACGTGGGCTTCGCGGCGAAACGACATGCACCCTGCGCCGCCGTCGCCAGCTTTAACGTGTATGCGTACTTTATCGATGAACATGATGTTCCATTCTAAACGAAAAGCCCCCTGCGAATGCAGAGGGCTCCAATAATCACCTATGACAGGATCTGTTATGCCTGAGGGCGAACATGGACCTTGCGGCGAACACCCTTGGTGTATTCGACAACACCCTCGCACAGTGCGAACAGCGTATCGTCTTTGCCACGACCAACATTCTCGCCAGGATGAATGCGCGTACCGCGCTGACGAACCAAGATCACACCAGGACCGACCTGCTCACCAGCGAAACGCTTGCAACCAAGACGCTTCGACTGAGAATCGCGACCATTACGGATGGAACCTTGACCTTTCTTGTGTGCCATTCTATTCCCTCCTTCTTAATTCTTCGCTTTAGCAGAACCGACGGACACGATCTTGACGCGCGTGAGATTCTGACGATGACCACGAGTACGTTTATAGTTCTTACGCTTCTTGAACTTGAAGATGATCTGCTTCTCGCCCTTGAACTGCTCTACGACCTCTGCCTCGACCTTGGTCTTAGCGGCCTTTGCAGGATCTGCAACGACCTTGTCGCCGTCGACGACCGCGATAGCAGTGAGCGGAACCTTAGCGCCGACCTCTGCGTCGAGCTTTTCGATATTGAGATAATCTCCGGCAGCGACCTTGTACTGCTTACCACCGGTTTTAA
>CABRGJ010000075.1 GCA_902470405.1 uncultured Eggerthella sp. | reverse complement strand
CGCGAAAAACGACGTGATTCCTTCTTGGTGAATCCCGCCTCGATAGGATCATAATCAGGAACACGCGCGGCTACCGTGACACCGAAGCGCTCTTGTTCTTCGGGCGTAAGCTCGCGAATGCAAGACTTTCCCTCCATAAGCGTATCCCAGAGCGTCTCGACGCCTAAGCCAGCTGGCGAGACCGCGCCCATACCCGTGATGACCACGCGGCGAACAGGCGCCATCTTAGGATCGGTTTCAGCAGCTTTCATTTCTTGATTCATAACAGATCTCCTGATCGATTCCTTCTCGCGATTTCATCTTTAGAGCGACATACCACCATCGATGCACAGTACCTGACCAGTTACATAACCTGTTTCAGGACTTGCAAAGAAGGCTACGGCATTGGCAACATCTTCTGGCATGCCGAATTCACCACACGCGATACGGCCAAGGATGCTCTCTTTCATAGCATCTGACAATTCGTCAGTCATAGCGGTATCGATGAAGCCTGGAGCCACCGCATTCACCGTAACGCCGCGTGCCGCCATCTCTTTTGCAGCCGCCTTGGTAAGACCGATGATACCCGCTTTCGAGGCAGCATAATTAACCTGGCCTGCATTACCTGCAACACCAACCACGCTCGAAACCGAGATGACACGACCATAGCGTTGCTTCATCATAATGGGAGCTGCATGACGCAGACAATTGAACGCGCCCTTCAGGTTCACCTCAATGACGCGATCGAACGCTTCTTCTTTCATGCGCATGAGCAGACCGTCACGCGTGATACCCGCATTATTGACGAGCACATCGATGCGACCAAAGGTGTCCTTCACTTCAGCGAGCAGGCGCTTTGCCTCTTCAAACTGGGAAACGTCAGCTTGAATACCGACGAAACGCTGAGCTTCTGCTGGCTGTTGTTCTGCACATGCACGCTCTTCGGCGGCGCGGTCAGCAGCTACGTTTGCAAGCAGTTCGCATAATCCTTCGACCGCAGCCGCGCTCGAGTCGGAAGCGTAATTGAGTACCACTGAATAGCCATCGCTCGCAAGCTTGCGAGCGATGGCCGCACCGATGCCACGGCTCGCACCCGTAACGAGCGCAACGCGACGGATCGGCGTACTGAGTTCTTGTTCTTCGGATTTCGCCATGATGCGTCCTCTTCTACAACGTGCTTACATATTCATCGAACTGCTCACGCGTGCCCACGCGTTTGCGATCGACCTCTTTCGAGATACGTTTCATCATGGTCCACAACACTCCACCATATCCGATCTCGACGAATTCGTTCTCGCCCTCTTCAATGAGGTTCTCAACGCCCTGCTGGAAGCGGACTGGCGAGATAACCTGCGCAGAAAGCCGATCGGCAGCCTCATCAACGAGGAAAGGTCGAGCATCGGTATTGCAGATGATAGCGATGTTGCTCGGCGCGAATACAGGAGCATCGCTGCTTGCAAAATACGCAGCGAGCGCATCGGCTGCAGGCTGCATGAGGGGGCTATGGAATGCACCCGCTGTATTGAGGCGAGCGCATTTCTTCTTCATGCCCTTCCAGTGCTGCTCCGCACGATCGATTGCAGCAACATCGCCAGAGATGACCACTTGACCAGGACAGTTGTAGTTTGCTGGTAGCAAAATGTCGTCTTGCGCACACGCCTCGCATACTGCTTCGGCATCTTCATGAGTAGCCGCCAAGAGCGCGAGCATCGCGCCTTCGCGCATCGTGCACGCTTCAGCCATCGCTTCAGCGCGCACCTTGAGCAAACGGAATGCATCATCCAAGCTCACGATATCCGCGAGCGCCAACGCGCTGATCTGACCGAGTGAAAAGCCGATCAGGGCATCGGGCTTCTTTCCCTGTGCGAGCAGCGCCTTGCCGATAGCCACCGAAAGGACCATGGTGAGCGCTTGCGCGTTGAAGGAATCGTTGATCTCCTCTTCGGTCCCTTCTTTCACCAGATGGATGAGATCGACCTCGAGCACGTCCGAAGCGCGCTCGAAGACTTCCCTCACCTCAGGGATATCGATCAGATCGGCACCCATGCCAACGCTTTGGGCGCCTTGTCCAGAACACATCCAAACTGCCATAAAGCCTTCTTCTCTAGTTGTTCCAGGCGCGTGCTGCATTCGCCTGCGCCATAGCCTCAAGATCCTTCTGCGACCAGCTTTGAGCCTCGCGCATCAGATCATCGACGATCTCTTGAGCTGACTTCTCATCGCTGATCAGGCATGCGACCTGACCAGACATGAGCGATCCTTCATCGACATCGCCCATTACCGCGCGATGGAGCGATCCCGCGAGCGCCGCCTCGACTTCATCGAGCGAGACATCGCTATCACCCTCCATCTTGCGAATATTGCGCGCGAACTTGTTCTTCAACTGACGAACAGGATGACCGTTATCGCGACCGGTCACGATCGTATCGGAGTCTTTTGCAGCGAGCACCTTCTGCTTATAAGCATCGTGAATGCTGCATTCATGCGCCGTAAGGAAGCGCGTACCGATCTGCACGCCTTCGGCTCCAAGCGCAAACGCTGCCACCATACCACGGCCATCCGCCACACCACCTGCGGTGATGACCGGAATGGAGACCGCCTCGCACACCGCTGGGGTGAGCGCCATGGTAGTGAGTTCGCCGATATGGCCACCAGCCTCGCAACCTTCTGCGATAAGGGCGTCAGCACCCATGCGCTCCATACGCTTGGCAAGCGCAGCAGAAGCAACGACCGGCACGACCTTCGCACCAGCCTCCTTCCAGCGCTCGATATACGCAGCAGGACTACCAGCGCCCGTCGTGATGACCGGCACCTTCAGCTCTGCCAGCAGCTCTGCCAGCTCAGGCGCCTCTGGATTCATAAGCATGATGTTCACGCCAAAAGGCTTATCGGTGAGCGAACGGGCGAGTTCGACCTGTTCGCGCACCCACGTAAGCGGGGCCGATCCGCACGCGATGATGCCCAAGCCACCTGCATTACTGACTGCGGCGGCAAGACGGGCATCGGCGATCCATGCCATGGCCCCTTGGATGATCGGCTGCTCGATGCCGAGCAGCTCAGTTACACGGGTCTTCATGCGGAGTTCTCTCGATCTTAGAGAGCTTCGATGTACTCGACGAGCTGACCGATGGTCTCGATGCCTTCAGGTTCACCGAAATCGATGTCGAGCTCTTCTTCGAGGCTACAAACGAGCTCTGCCATATCGAGCGAGTCGATGCCGAGGCCTTCGAGCGTTGCATCGACCGTAACGGTCTCAGGTTCGATGTCGAGGTTTTCGTTGAGTACTTTTTGAATAGTGTCGAGCGTTGCCATTGTTGTTATCCTTTCGTTTGCTCTTTCTGGCCTTCTTGATCGAAGAAGGCCTTGATCTTTCCAACTGCTTTTACAAACACCCCTTCTTCTTCGGGTGAAAGATCCGCAAGGGCACTTTCCAGCATCTTCTTGTGGAAAGCGTGATGGGCACGAGCCGCTTTCCGGCCCTTCGTCGTGAGCGCCACCAGCACCTGTCGGCGGTCCTGTTCGCTTCGCTCACGACGCACGTAGCTGCGCTTCTCGAGCTTGTTGATCATGACCGTAAGCGTGGCGAGCGTAACCCCCAGACGATTTGCGATGACATTCATCGGGTTGGTCTCATGAAGTCCGATCGCGCAGATGGTGTGGAGCTCCGTGATGGAAAGGCCTTCGGTAAGACGATTGTTGAGCGATCGCTCTTCAATGCGCAAGATCGAATTGAAGGTGCTCGAGAGGAGATCGTCGAGCATCCGGATGTTCTCTTTATTGATTGCCTTTTCCATGATCGATCTATGCGTTCTTCGTTCCGAGCGAGTCGGGCATTGTTCCTATTCCAAGAGCCTTCAAGCCGAGATGAGTCGAAACGGTCGCACCACATGAGCACGTTCCGTAGTCGAGATACTCAACACCAGCTTCTGCAAGCGCCTTCTTGAGTTTTTCTACACCCTTAAGGTTACGAGAGTGACAGAAACGAACGCGCTGAATGCCCTCTTCTTCGGTAAGCTGTTGCAGCTTTTCGACGTATTTCTTGATAACGCCGTTCATGCCCTTGGCCTTATCGATCGCGCGAAGCACGCCATTCTCATCAAAGGACATCATCGGCTTGATGTCGAGCACCGTTGCCGTATCGACCTCTTCGGGCGAGAGCCTGCCGTTCTTCAAAAGATTGTCGAGCGTACCGCAAGCGATAAAGAAGCGCGTGAAGGGTCGGATCTGCTCCAGATACTCGACGGTCTCTTCAAGAGAGGCGCCTTCCTTGCGCATGCGCGATGCCTGGATGACCAGGAGCGCTTCGCCAGAACACGCATTGAGCGAGTCTAAGACTGTAACCGGGATGTCGACCTGGCTCGCCGCCAAACGAGAAGACTCGATCGTACCGGAGAGCGGCGCAGCAAGATGCATTGCGATGACTCCAGAATTCCCTTCGACCAAAAGACGGTTATAGGTGTCCATGAATTCCGCTGGCGAAGGCTGGGAAGACTTCGGCAGATCATCTGCAGCGAGCATCTTGTCGTAGAATTCCTCTGAAGAGATCTCAACCTGATCCTTGTACGACTCACCGCCCACTTCGACGGTCAATTGCACAACATCAACGCCGTACTGCTCGCACTCTTCAGCGCTCAGGTCGGCGATCGAATCGGTGACGATAGCGAAACTCATACCACTTTCCTTACTGCCTGTTCACAGGCTTGAACTTGGACTGCTTTTCACACGACCTTATAACGAGTCGCATGGTGAAAAAAGCAGTGGAAGCATATTGCCTCCACTGCTCTTCATTATAGCCGATTGTTTTGATGGTCAAACTATTTGATGCTCAAACTATTTGTGAGCGAACCTAAAAATACCGCATACCGCCACAACGATACCGATAAGCGCAGGCAACCCCTTAAGCTCTTTGTACGAACAGCTCAGCCTCTTCACGGCCTACGAGCCTGAAATCGCTCGAAGCTGAAGCGCATAACAAAAGTGAATCTTTGCGTTGCGCGCGAAGTCTTCAGGAATAGTACGCGCGGTCAGGTCGAGCACATCGAAGCCAAGCTCCCCCAGCGCATCGACATCAAGCTTGAATGAACGCAGATTACCCGAGAAAATGATCACGCCTCCCCTGCGCAGAAGCTTGGAAACATCACGCAGCAGATAGTAGTGGTCGCGCTGGATATCCCATGTGCGCTTGCCCATCGATTTCGAATTCGAGAATGTGGGCGGATCGATGAAGATCAGATCGTAGCGGCGTATCTGACCATTCTTGCTCTTGCGCGGATCCTTCTCTGCGCGAATCCACTCGCGCACGTCTGCCCTGATGAAACGGTAGCGCGCATCAGTGAAACCGTTATGTGCCATATTGCGCCGCGCCCAATCGAGATAGGTGCGCGAAAGATCGACCGTTGTCACGCTCTTCGCACCACCCGCAGCAGCATACACGCTCGCACTACCGGTGTAGGCGAACAGGTTCAACACATCCTTGTCCTTTGCCTGCGCGGCGATGAACTGTCGCGTGATGCGATGGTCGAGAAATAGCCCCACGTCGAGATAGCTTGCAAGGTCAAGTTCGAAGGTGAGACCAGACTCCTTCGTGAACACGCGCTTCGCCTGGCGCTTATCGAAGGAGTATTGCTTGCCCCCTCGATCCTGCTTGCGCAAGCGAGTGAATACATGCGTGCGTGGGATCTCG
>CABRGJ010000074.1 GCA_902470405.1 uncultured Eggerthella sp. | reverse complement strand
AGTGACATGGCGGTGGCCGAAGAAGCTGCGTTTACGGCTGAAACGCTCGGCAACGAAGTTCGTCGTGTCTATGATGTAGGTGTCGCAGGCATTCACCGCTTGCTTGCGCATATGGATGAGCTGATGGAGGCTCAGGTGGTCGTGGCTGTTGCTGGCATGGAAGGCGCGCTTGCCAGTGTGGTGGGTGGTATGGTGTCGTGTCCGGTCATCGCAGTGCCAACCAGCGTGGGCTATGGCGCGTCGTTCGGAGGAGTGGCAGCGCTCCTTGCTATGCTCAACTCCTGTGCAAGCGGCGTGAGCGTTGTGAATATCGATAACGGCTTCGGTGCGGGCTTTCAGGCGCATCTCATCAATCATCTGCAGACGAATGGCGCGGGTAACTAGCATCCGCGCTCGATCGATAGGAAACGATACAGTATGGAAATCCATCTAGATCTCACTAAGAGCGCAACGCGCGCGCAACTGCTCGACAGTCTTATCGCGCTCATGACCCCTGCTCAACGCGAACGTTTCGACTACATCTTGAACCATACGGTCATCGCAGACAAGCATCATCATTCGATCGTGGAAGTGAACGCTTCGATCGACGCGATGACCATCGACGACGCCTTGAAGGCCCAATTGCGTGGTGTGTATGCGATCCTTGCGCAGGCTGAAGCGAAGGTGCATGGATGCGCCGTTGATGAGACGCATTTTCACGAGGTGGGTAATGCTGCAGGTATTCGAAACGCCCTTGCGATCTGTGCGGCATTCTATGTGCTGCAGCCAACGCGCATTACAGCTACGGCAGTCCAGACAGGTGAAGGCAAGATACAGTGCGCTCATGGCCTTATGGACATTCCTGCTCCGGCTACGGCTGCGATCCTCACAGATATTCCTCGCGCAACGCCTCTTCTCGAAGGCGAGCTGTGCACGCCTACTTCTGCTGCCATCATCAAATATTATGTGCAGGAGTTCGTGGGATAAGTGCTGATCCTCGATCGATATCAACCGACCTACGAAGCGGGTTCGGGCGGTTTCGCGACGGTCGTCGTCGCATGGGATACGCGCATCCAGCGCGAGGTCGCCATCAAATGCTTGCCGCTCGAAGATGCATCTACGCGCACGCTTTCAGCCGATCAGATCAACGCAGGGCTCAATAACCTGCAGAATCCTTACGCGGATGCCGAATCGGTCAGCATCATGCTCGATTCTGGTTTTGCTGAGAAGAATTCCATCCCTGGTCTTGAAGAGGCGCGCACAGCAGCGTTGTTGAACGACCCTAATATCGCCTCGATCTACGATTTCGAGATCCAGGGCAATACCGCCTATATCATCATGGAACTGGTTGATGGTATCTCGCTCACGGATCTGATGCAGTACTTCCCTCAGGCTATCGATGCTGATGTGGTGGCTGCGGTGTTCAAAGCTGTCTCCCATGCGCTCGAAGTGGCGCACAAGAATCATGTGCTTCACCTCGATATCAAGCCCGACAATGTGCTCATCAATACGAATGGTCAGGTGAAAGTGGTCGACTTTGGACTCGCACGCTTGGCTGATGGTTTCGGTTTCGGTGTGGCGACGGGCGGCACCATCGGCTATATGCCGCCTGAGCAGATGGAACGCGAAGAACTGGATGAGCGCTGTGACCAGTGGGCGCTCGCTAGCCTCACGTATGAAATGCTCACGCGTGGCGATAATCCTTTTCGCGCCAACAGTATCGAGGATGCGCTCGATACCATCTACGATGCTGAGATCGTCATTCCCTCGCTGTGCATGAAGGATGTTGACGAACAGCTTGACGACGCGATCTTCAAGGCGCTCGATCCCGACAAGGAGGGGCGCTATCCGTCAGTGCATGCGTTCGCGCGTGATGTGAAGCCGGCGCTTGGCAATGCCAAGCAAGGCGTGAAGAAGCTTGCCAAGGTGGTTGCGCTCGCGATCGGCTCGGATGAAGACGATGCAACGTTTACTGATACGGACATCTTTGACGAAGACGAGATCGATGGGATCGAAGAGGACACTGAAGAAGCGGGTGCGTATCCTCTGAACTTGCACCGCAAGCGAAAGAAGAACCGCCCGGTCAGCATGTCGATGGACGACTACGATGAAGAAGCATATGTGACCCCTGTCAAGAGTCGCTTCTCGATCGTGATGCGCGTCTTGGCATTGTTGGGGTGCGTACTAGTCAGCTCGGTCGCATTCTCCAACTTCAGCCTCTTGCCGGGATGGGAGTCGCCCGCTTTATGGGGTGCGCTGCTTCTCGTGGCGCTCGCAGCTTTTGCGGTGCCTCATGTGGGTGCGTTGCTCTCGTTCTCGTTGCTTGGCCTTGCGCTTGTGAACAACAATGCGCTGATCGTTGGCATCCTGGTGGTGGCAGCGACGTTCGCGTGGTGGTTTTTTATCGGTCGTGACGGTTCGCGCCAAGCAAACGCCGCATTGCTTTCGACAGCAGGCTCATCGATCGGGTTGGGATCGCTCACGCCGCTCATCACCGCATACTTCTTGCATCCGCGCCAGGCTTTTCTCACTACGCTCTATGCGGCGTTCTTGTCGGTGGTGCTGGCAGGGCTTGGATCGGTCTCGATCACATCGTGGGATATCTTCCAATTCTGGAATATTCACATGTGGACCGAGGTCAACGCGAACATAATCACGACGCTGCAAAACCCCATGACGTGGGCGATCATTGTTTCTTGGCTCATCAGCGCACCGCTTGCATCGCTGCTCTTCGATCGCGGCTCTACGCTCGCAAGCATCCTTGGTGGCGTATGCGCAGTTGTGGTCACGTGCGTCTTGCCCGCGCTTGTCTCGACGTTCATCTTAGGTCACGATCCTGATCCCATTTACATCCTGCTCACCGTCTCTGCGGGCATCATCATGACGGCGATCGCAGTCGTCTTTCCTTCGCGTCATAATGCTTGAGTGTCTTGCAGTGGTGCTTAGTCCGCGTTTACGGAGGTTTCAAGGTCTTAAGGTGTGCGAAAGTAAGGGAGCTCTTTCTTGACTCCTCTGGTGACCCCTTGGTTCCCTCTCTAAATGGCGTCTTTCTGAAAGCTTTGTTGTCACGCTGTAGTTTTTTGTACGGAAGCAAGCCGATATAATGAAAGAAAAGCTTGCGCGCGACTTGGCGTGCTCATTCTGAGAGGAGCCTTTATGCGTATTGATATGTCAAACGGCGCTATCGAAACGGTCCCGAATGAGAAAGTGCTCGCCTCGATCGGCGATCATCTCGACAATCCGATTCCAAATCCACCTGTACCAAAGCTTGCCGCAACGGTCATGTTGGTGCGCGACTCCAAACCAGGCGATACGAAGTATTGCATTGACGATGGCGATTTTCCGGCCGATTTTCCGAACGACCAGAAGGTCGAAGTATTCATGCTCCGCCGCGTGAAGACCATGGATTTCGTTCCTGATGCGGTCGTATTCCCGGGTGGGCGTGTAGATGAGCGCGACTCGAATCCTGATCTGCCATGGTTTGGACCAAGTCCCAAGGATTGGGCTGAGTTGATGGGTGTTTCTGAAGACGATGCGCGTCGTATCGTTGTGGCAGCTGCTCGCGAAGTGTTCGAGGAATGTGGCGTGCTGCTGGCGGGTCCAGACGAGACTTCTACGGTTACCGATCTTTCTGATCCAAGTTGGAATGCGAACCGTGAGGCGCTCGTTGCGCACGAGATCGGTTTCGCTGATCTACTGGTCGAACGCAATCTTATCCTACGCACCGACCTGCTTGGCCTTGTCGCGAATTTCTGTACGCCGACTTTTGAGCCTAAGCGCTATGACACCTTCTTCTTCTCGGCGCTCATGCCCGAAGGTCAGTACGCAGATGACAACACTTCTGAAGCGCAGATCGCAGATTGGGTAACTCCATCCTATGCCGTGCGTGAAGCAGATCAGAATCGCTGGCTGGTCGTTGCCCCGACGCTCTTCAATCTTACGCGCATTGCGGAGGCTCCTTCTGCAGAAGAGTTCGTTTCGAACCGCAGGAAGGTGAAAAAGATCATGTTCAAGCCAGTCCGCAAGGATGATGGCACGATCGTGCTGCATGCAGAGATCTAATAGTATGCAAGGATCGCTCCTTTTATAGGCAAGGCGAGAAAAAAGAGTGATCATGATCGATGAAGGAGCCCCTTAAGGCTCCTTCATTGCTTTGAGAAAGAGAGATGAACATGGGGTTTATCGTAGATAAAGAGCCATTTCCTGGTGGGATTGTGAGTGATCGCGTCTCGTGCGTTCGCGCCAATAATCCATCCGCTATGACCTATACGGGCACGAATACCTGGATCTTGGCTGAAGCGGAAAGTCCAGAGTGCATCGTCATCGACCCGGCACCTTCGGGACAGCACGTGCTCGATGTGATCGATGCTTGTGTGAATCAAGGTTTGCGTGTGGGTGCGGTGGTCTGTACGCACATGCATCCCGACCACACGGAAGGCGCTCAGCAGCTGGGCGATATGACTGGCGTGCGCGTGTTCGCGCCTTTCGATGGAACCTTGCAGCCTGGCTCATTCTGCCCGCTCGAGAACGGGCCTGAATTGCAGGTCGTGCTGCTTCCGGGTCATTCAAGCGATTCGGTGGGACTTATCTATCCTGCGGATCGTTCCATGTTCGTGGGCGATGTTGTGTTCAAACATGGTCCGACCGTGGTCTACTATCCTGATGGCAATCTGGGCGATTACATGCGCTCGCTTGACACGCTTGAAGCGATCGTACGCGAAGACGATGTTCGCGTGTTCTATCCAGGGCATGGATACCCGATCGAAGACCCAATGGCTGCGATTGAAGCCACGCGCGAGCACCGCCTCGATCGCCTGCAGCAGATCGAAGATGCGCTTGCCAATGGGGTAGAGCGCGATGCTGATGCGCTTGTAGACGCGGTATATGTGGGTCTCGATCCGGAGCTGCGCGATCCGGCTTTTCGTAGCGTGAAAGCGCAGCTCCTCTATCTCGATGAAAGGAAATAAGATCGTATTTCCTTTCTATTCCTTCGGTTTAGGTTACGCGACCTAGTATAAATACCCCAGCTTCTTCGCTTCGAAGGTAAGCTCGTCACGGAAATCGGGGTGCGCGATGCTGATAAGGCGACGCGTACGCTCGGGGATGTCGCAGTACATCAAGTTCACGCAACCATATTCGGTCACGAAATACTGAACGTCCGTACGCAAAGAGGTTACGACGCTACCAGGTGCCAGCATCGGAGCAATCTTTGACACGATGCCATTCTTGGTCTTCGTGGTAGAGGTCATCGCAATGATCGCCTTGCCGTTCTTCGCTAAGGTCGCGCCGCGGATGAAGTCGACCTGTCCGCCCGTACCCGAATACTGGCGCGCGCCGATGCTCTCAGCGCATACCTGGCCGGTCAGATCGACCGACACTGCGGAATTCACGGATACCATGTTGTCGTTCAGGCGGATGAAGTCGGGGTTATTCACATGAGAATAAGGCGTGAAGAACATGCCGGGATTATGGTCGATGAAATCGTAGAGATACTGCTGGCCCGATGCGAATCCAGCAACAGAAACGCCTGGCAGGTAGCTCTTGCGGCTGTTATCGATGACGCCTAGTTCTTGCAGTTCGGCCATCGCATCGTTGAACATCTCCGAATGCACACCCAGATGCTTGCGTGCCTTGAGGCCTTCTGCGATCGCATTGGCGATCGAGCCGAATCCGAGCTGGATGCAG